>CADEEX010000091.1 GCA_902826465.1 uncultured Acidobacteriota bacterium | reverse complement strand
AGCAGTTCCTGCACCGTGCGGATATCGGACCCGCTCTCCAGCAGGTGCGTGGCGAATGAGTGCCGAAACGTATGGCAGCTCACCCGCTTCGACAGCCCCGCTCGACGCGCGCCATCCGCTACCGCGCGCTGTATCACCGAATCGTGCAGGTGAAAGCGCGTCGGCGGGCCGAAACGCTCGTCGCGGCATAGGCGGCCAGCCGGAAACACAAACTGCCACGGCCACTCGGCACCGGCATTGGGATACTTGCGATCCAGCGCCTCAGGAAGCACCGCGCGACCGAAGCCAGCCGCCGTGTCAGCCGCATGCAGCCGCCGCACGCCCTCCAAATGCTCCATCAGCGGGCCGCGCACTACCTCGGGCAGCATCACACGCCGGTCCTTCTGCCCCTTCCCCCGTCGAACCGTCACCTCGCGCCGATCCACGTCGATATCCTTCACCCGCAACTCGAGGCATTCGTGAAGCCTGAGTCCGGCACCGTACAACAGTGAGGCGACTAGCCGTGGTACGCCGCTGAGCGCCTGCAGGACGGTACGGACCTCCGACGGACTCAACACCACGGGCACCTTGACCGGCATCCGCGCCCGCGGAACGGGCTCGAGTGCTCCGACGTCCGTCCGCAGGACCGCCCGATACAGAAACAGCACCGCGCTGAGGGCCTGGTTCTGCGTCGATGCGCTCACGTGCTGCTCTACGGCCAGCCACCCCACAAACGCCGAGATCTCCGGTGCCCCCATCGACTCGGGATGCCGCTTCCCATGAAAGACGATGAAGCGGCGGATCCAGTGCACATACGTGTCCTCAGTCCGCCGACTGTAGTGACGCGTCCGAATCTCGGTTCGCACCAGATCGAGCAATCGCGGTGACGCCATTCTCCCGCCCCCTCGGACGACGATGGCATCGTCGTCAGCGGAAAGACAAGTCGGCGCCGCCGGCAGTGTCACGAAATGTTCAAGGGGCGCGGACGACGTGGGGGCTAACCGGCGCGCCGCATACCCTCGGTGATGATGCCGACGCGCGCGATGCCGGCGCCCTTCGCAATGTCCATGACCTTGACGATGGCCCCGTAGCGCAGCTTCGCGTCGCCCATGATATAGAGCGTCTTGTCGTACCGATCGCGGTAGACGGCCTGAAGCCTGGTCGGCAGCTCCGCCAGCGTCACCGGCTGCGTGTTGATCGAAATCTGACCGCTGACTTCGTAGCGCACGACGATCTGATCGGAAGGCGGGATGGCGTCCGCGGTCTGGGTCCGTGGCGGAACTGTGGTGTCGAGCTTCTGTTCGGTGAGCGGCAGCGTCATCATGAAGATGACCAGCAGCACCAGCAGGACGTCGATCAGGGGCGTGACGTTGAGGTCGACTGTCTGTCCACCAGGCAGCTGCATGATCGAGCCTCCAGCGTAGGAGATTGACCGACACGCGCGATAGCCAACGACGCTCTTACCACAGCTTAGACACTAGAATTGCCGGGATGTTCCGCCCGTGCAGGTTGAGCCGTTTGGCTACCGTGTTGCGCATACGAGGGTGGAGGCATTGATATGGTCCAGTCCGCGCTCGCAGTCCGACGCGCTATCACCGCAGCATTCATCTGGAGCGCGTTGCTTGGGAACGCTCCAATAGCCGGAGCACAAACGCTCGAGGCGGGCACTCCGCTGGCCCGTTCGGTGGCACGCGAAGCGGCCCGGCTGGCCACCGCCTACAGCGAGCAGGCGCCACAACCGCATGCGGATGAACCGTGGGTGGTTCGGCATCCGGTGCTCACGGGAGCGCTGATCGGCACGGCGACCGGCGCGGTGCTGTCACGCACCGATACCGTGGGCGGTTTCAACCACGATCCGAAGGTGGCGCTGCTCGGAACAGGAATCGGCGCGTGGGGTGGCTTGATCGGCTCGGCGATTCACAAGAAGCGCGCGCACGAGCGGGTGAGTGCTGGACACAAGCTCGGCATCATCGCCGGCGTCGCCGGATTGATCGCCTGGCCGGCGCTGGTGTGTTACTCGAACGATTGCGAGTGGTAGCGTGGTCCGGCTGAAGCCGGACACTACGTACACACCCAGTCCGGCTGAAGCCGGACACTACGAGCGCGGGGACTTATCCGAAGACGTGGACGGTGCCGTCTGACGTGCCAATCACGACCTTGCCGCCGGCGACTGCGGGCGACGCGGTGATGGCGGCGCCGGTGTCGAACTCCCACACCTTACGTCCCGTGGCGGCGTCGAGCACGTAGAGGCGGTTGTCGCTCGAGCCGATGTAGACGCGTCCGCCCGCGACCACTGGCGACGAATCCACGCGCGCCCGCGCCGCAAACGTCCAGGCCACCTTGCCGGTGGCGGCATCGAATGCGCGAATCATCTTGTCGCGCCCACCGAGAATCACCTTGCCCTCGAACAGCGCCGGCGACGAGTAAAACGGAAACTGTCGATCGGGATCGATGAACGTCCACACGATCTTGCGGCTGGCGAGGTCGAGCCCGAGCACCTCGTTGTCGAAGTTGCCGAAGTAGGCGCGACCACCACTCACGACCGGTGAGGCGCCGGTATAGGCACCCGCGTCGATGGTGTACATCTCGCGCCCGTCGCTGATGCGGATGGCACGAAACACAGCGTCGCAGCCAGCCACGAACGTGAGTCCGTCGACGACGGCCGGTGTTGCATGCACCTGGCCGTTGGTAAGCACCTTCCAGCGCTGTTTACCAGTCTTCGCGTCGAGCGCGTAGAGGTGACCGTCGTACGAGCCGAAGAGGACGGTGCCGGCGGTGACCGTGGGCGACGACTTGATCTCGTCGCCGGTCTTGAACGTCCACAGCCCCTTGCCGTCGGCGGCACTCACTGCGTGGAAGACCCCGCCAAGGTCGCCGATGTAGACGATGCCATCAGCGACGGCGGGAGACGATTCGCCAATCAGGTTGGTGAGCGTCTTGTACTTCCATTTGACGGCGCCCGTCGCGAAGTCGAGCGCCACCAGTTCACCATCACCACTGCCGATGTAGACGACGCCGTCGGCGATCGCGGCGGTCGACTCCACGGTTTCTCCGGCATCGTACGACCACAGCAGCTTGAGCGTGGCCGGCGGTGCGCTTGCTGAAAGTCCGGTGTTCTGAAAGCTGCCGCGAAAGCTGCGCCATTCTGTGGACGCCGACTGCGTCGGCGCGGCTGGCTGTTGCGCCGCAAGAGAGGGCGCCAGCGCCAACAGTAGCGCGGTCCGCAGCAGCCCTCGGGTCATTTCACCGCCAGCGAAAACAGCTGCGTGCGGTTGTTGAGGATGATGGCACCGTTGGCCGGCACGATGGTGCCGTAGACAGCGCTCCCCATGTTCATCTCGTGCAGCACCTTCAATTCCTTGCCGGCCTGCATCACAACCACGTCGCCGTCCTCGTCTGCGAGATAGACGCGGCCGTCGACCACGAACGGTGAGCCCCAAACGGCCGCAAAGACGTCGTGACTCCAGTATTCCTGCCCGGTCTTGGCATCGAGGCAGTGCAGGTAGCCGCTGAAGTCCGAGATGTAGATCAGCCCATCGACGATCGCCGCCGTCGAGACCGAGCGGCGGATCTTGTCGAAGTGCCAGAGGCGTCCGCTCTCCGTGATGTCGCCCCGTTTGGTCGGGTCGATCGCGTAGAAGTGGCCGACGCCTTCGCCGTGTTCAGGATCCTGCCCGTTACCGATGTAGACCTTCTCTTCGTAGATCACCGGTGTGGCAATCAGCTCGTTGCGTGTGCGCGGCCACACGGAGTTCTTCGGGTTGGTGTCGAACTCCCACAGCTTCTTTCCTGTTTCCGCTTCGTAGCCACGCACCCAGCCGTCGCCCTGCGCCGACACCACCTGCAGCACGCCGCCGATGGTGCCGACGGCCGGCGTTGACCACTGCCCGTGCAGCACGCGGTCTTCCACCGAATTGTCTTCCCACACCAGTTTCCCGGTGGTTTTGTTGAGCGCGATGATCGAGGGCGCGCGCGGCGACGGCACGTTGACGTGGCTCTCGTCCTGCCCGTTCGATGTCGACACGAACACCAGGTTGCCGTGAATCACCGGCGACGAGTTCGACATGTTGTGCGGGTACGCGCCGACTTCTTCCATCATGTCGAACGACCAGATGACGTCGGCGTCGTTCTGTCCGGAGAGTTTCTCGTCCTTCACCGTGCCGTCGTTCTCGTTGTCGCGGAACCCTTCGATGTCGAGGCAGAACACCACGCCGCGATTGCTGACGTAGTACAGCTTCTTGTCCTGGACGAGCGGCGACGAGGCCACCCCCTGAAACGGCCAGTCGTTGGCGCGGCCCGACTCGAGCTTCACATGCGTCTGCTGCCACATGAATTCGCCGTCGGACTCGCGGAACGCCATCAGCACGCCGCGGTCGCCACCCTGCGCCTTGTCGCGCACCAGTTCGTTGTTGGTGCCGACGAAGACCATTCCGCCAGCGACCACCGGATTGCCGTAGCTCTGCGAGCCGAGGTCGGCCACCCACTTCACGTTCTTCTTGGTCTTGACGTCCCACTCGGCCGGCAGGCCTTTCATGTTCGAGACCATGTTGCGGTCTGGCGTGCCGCCCCACATCGGCCAGTCGCCGCCGCCGGGATCACCGGCGCTGACACTGACGGTGCGAGTGACGATACCGAGCAGCGGGAGCGAGACCGCTACCGCCAGTGTGATGAGTCGTCTCAAAGCGAGAGTGTTCACAGCCATGTTGTAAATGCCGTCGTAAGGTCCACTCGAAATACTTGTTTAAGCCACGAAGTCACGAAGGCACGAAGTCCTATTTCTTCGGATCCGAGCTTCGTGTCTCCGTGTCTCCGTGGCTAGTTCTTCGTTATCGCCAAATTGTCGATGTACGCGCCGAACTGCGCGTCGATGAACAGTCCCGGCGCACCCTGCCGATTGCCGATCGGATCGATCTTCTCGATGGTCCACGCCTGCGGTTCTGGCTCGCCGACCGCCCACGCCTTGCCTTGCGCGCGCACCTGGCCGGTTGGCAGGTTCTCGACGCGCAGCTTCAGGTGATACCAGGTGTCGGCTTTCCACGCGAACGGCACCGTGACCGTGCGTGCCGTTTCCGGCTCCCACGCTTCAATCTTCAGGCGCTGCGAGTTGCCGTACAACACCAGCGAGTAGCGCTGGGCGGTGACGCCGAGGTCGCCCATCTGTCGCCGCCGCGTGGCGGCGCGAACGTCGGCTTCCACCGTGTAGTCAGACCAGGTGGTCGGTCCAATAAAGGCGCGAATGCGCTTGAAAATCGTCTCGTCTGGCGGCTTCGCCAGCACCTTCTGGCCGTCGAGCGTGGCCACCGAAATCTTGCCGGCCACCGCGTTCACCCAGCCGGCGGGAACCGCCGCGTCGGCGTAGCCGTCGAACGTTTCCTTCCACGGCAGCGGACGGACGATGCGAATCCGCGATTGTCCGGTGAGCGTGCCAACCGTGGCCTTGACGAGGCCTGCCGACTCCACAGGCTCGGCGGCCGCGGTAAACGTGCCGGCGTTCACGGTTCCCTTCACGCCTTCCACCGTCCACTGCGCGGCCTCGTCTCGCAGGAAGCGTCCCTTGTCGTCGAACAGGCGGGCCGTGAGCTTCACGTTCTGTCCGGGAGACATCACCAGCTCGGTGGGGAACACCTGCACGTGCGCAGGCGCGCCTTCGCCGCGCGCCACCGGCTCGTTCACGGCGAATCCGCTCGGCGTCGTCGCTCTCCGTGCTCCGATCGCGTAGATCGCATCGCTCGACACGAAGAAGATGCGGCCGCGAGAAATGGCAGCACCGGCAAGGATCTGTTCGGGTGTGCCTTCCGATCCGCAGCAGCTGTTGGTGCTGACCGGCAGTTCGACCGAGCTCAGGATTTCGCCGCGGTCGACGTGTGGACGAATGATGTTGAACTTGCCGTTGTCGGTGCCGACGTAAATCTTGCCGTCGGCCATCACCGGCGGAGCCTTCTGCGCGGTGCCGAGCGCCAGTTCCCAGAGCTGCGTCCCCTTCTCGATCTCGTAGGCATGCAGCGTCGAGCCGCCATCGAGCTGATACAGACGCGTGCCATCGAGCAGGGGAGAGGAGTAGCCGAACTCGATCCCCTTCACCGCCCACTGTGTGGTCTTGATGTCGCCGGTCTGCGAACCGTCGATCGACGCCAGCAGGCCGAGCGCGTTGCCCTCGAGGTTCTCGTCGCCGTGCGAAATGAGCACCGAGTTGTTCTTCACCACCACGCCGGTGTTGATGGCGCGCTTGGCGGCCACATAGCTCCACACCTTCTCGCCGGTCTGCGGCTTGATCGCGTGCACGGCGCCATCGCCGAGGCCGGTGATGAGCAGCCGCATGCCGTTGATGGTGGTGATGAGCGGCGAGGCGTAGGCGGTGTCGTAGGGACGTCCGCCAGGATTCGATACGTAGACAATCTGTCCGGTGCGCTTGTCGAGCGCGATCAGACGATGCGATCGGTTGGCCGACGTGCCCCAGTTCGAGATCGCCGCGCTGACAATCACCAGGTTGCCATCGACGATGGGCGACATGGTGCGCCCGCCGTGGGTGGTGAACGCCGCCCATTCCTCGCCGAACGAGCGATCCCACAGCAGCTTGCCGTCGCGGCTCAGCGCAATCACCTGCGCACCACCGCTCAAAGCGTAGATGTTGCCCGTGTCAGGGTCGGCGGCCGGCGAGGCCCAGCCGATGCGATGCGGCGGCACGTCACTCTGAAACAGGTTGAACTTGTATTCCCACACCACGCGGCCGGTGTCGGCGTCGAGCGCCATGACGCGCTCCTGCAGGTTGACGCCGCGCCCCGACGGATTTTGCACGTAGACGCGGTTGCCCATCACGATTGGCGCGGAGCGCCCACCGAAGGGGACGCGCCACAGGAAGTTCTCGCCACTCAACGCCCACTTGTCGATGAGCCCGGTCTCCTTCGAGATACCGTCGCGGCTTGGGCCACGCAGTTCCGGCCAGTCGCCCATGGCGACACGTTGTACGGCGCCGGATTGGGGCGTGGCGGTGGTCTGGGCGGCTGGGCCCTGCGCCGTCAGCGAGACGCCGACGCCGAGGGCTGCCAGCGCGAGCACGAGTGACTTCTTCAGCATGGACATTCCTTCGAGGCTATCGTTAGTCTACTGAGGCCATTGCCGCCGACGCACGAAAACAACGGACGACCCGCATGGCTCAGCAAGGAGATGCGATGACAGTGGCTCGACGCACGACGATCGCGGTCTCGGCCTTTCTCGTGGCCGGGATGGCCACCCTTTCCGCCGACTGGTCGCAGTGGCGTGGGCCCGACCGCACGGGCGTCTCTCCTGAAACCGGCCTGCTGACGCAGTGGCCCGCCAACGGCCCGGCGCCACTGTGGACGGCCGATGGCGCGGGCGTCGGCTATGGCTCGATGTCGATCGCTGGCGATCGGCTCTTCGTACAGGGCCTCCGTGGCCGCCAGAGCGTCGTTACCGCGCTCGCCATTGCCGACGGCAAACATCTGTGGTCGAAGAACCTCGGCGCTGGCGGCGAGAACGACCGCGGATCCGGGCCGCGCAGCACGCCCACGGTCGATGGCGACCGGCTCTACATCCTCACCGAGAACGGCGACCTGCACTGCCTGCGGCACGACGGGAGCGCGGTGTGGCAGAAGAACATCCTGCGCGAGTTCGGCGCCAGGAACATTCCGTGGTTGCTCAGCGAATCGCCGCTCGTCGACGGCAACCATGTGATCGTGTCGCCCGGCGGCAGGGGCGCGACGATCGTGGCCCTCGACAAGATGACCGGCGCCACGGTGTGGACGAGCAAGGAGCTGAGCGACGAAGCGGGCTACGCGTCGGCGATCATCGCCGACGTGCAGGGGGTACGCACCGTGACCACCTATACCGCGGACGCCGCGGTCGGTGTGCGCGCCTCGGACGGTAAGTTGATGTGGAAGTTCCGTCCGGTGGCCAACAACACGGCGAACATTGCGACGCCGATCTTCTCGGCCAACAAAGTGTTCTACAGCTCTGGCTATGGCACCGGCGGCGCGCTGCTGGGGCTGAGCGCCGCCAACGGCGAGGTGCGAGCCCAGGAGATCTACCTGACGCGCGAGATGCAGAACCATCATGGCGGCGTCGTGCTCGTGGGCGACTACCTGTATGGCTACAACAACGCCATCCTGACCTGCCTCGAGTTCGCCACCGGCAAGATGATGTGGCGCCATCGCTCGGTCGGCAAGGGTGCGGTGAGTGCCGCCAACGGTCATCTGTATATCGTCGGCGAAGATCATGTGGTTGGACTCGTTGAAGCGACCCCCGCGGGCTATCGCGAGAAGGGGCGCTTCCAGATTCGCGACCTCGGCGCGCCCGCTTGGGCGCACCCGGTGGTCAGCAACGGGCGACTCTACATCCGCAATCAGAACAGTATTACCAGCTACGACGTCCGCGCTCGATCGTAGTGTCCGGCTTCAGCCGGACTTAAAACCGCACGCCGAGCGACACACCGAACGTCCGCGGCCGCCCCATCTCACCGATGAACCCCGACGGCGCGCCACCCGTGAACGCGAACACAATCGGGATGTACCTGGTGTCGAACGCGTTCCTGACCCATCCCTCGACGCTCAGCGGACCGCGCTGCACACCGCCGCGAAAATTCGACAGCGCATACGCCTCCTGGCCCGCCGTATTCGCATCGTCGTACTGATATGCGCCAACGAGTTGCACCTCGCCACGACCGAGCACCGTGTACTGGGCGAGGGCGTGCTGATAGCGCGCGCCAAACGTCCCGGTGTACTCCGGCGCATTCGGCAGGCTGTTGCCGGCGAGGTTTACGCCTGAAGCGTTCGCCCCGTCCTTGAAGCGGCCGTTCGTGGTGCCGAACACACCGAACAGTTCGAGATCGCGCGAGCCCTTGCCGATCAGCTCGAACTCGACGCCCGTGCTTCGCGCCGAGTCGACGTTGATGGCGTAGAACTGATTCGGGATTTGCGGATTCGACACGCTCAACTGCAGGTCGCTCCAGTTGATGTAGAAGAACGCCGCGTTGGCGAGGACGCGGCCGCTCGCCCAGGTCGTCTTGACGCCGCTCTCCATCTGCCAGCTGTGCTCTTCGCCGTACGCTTCTGCGCCGACGGGCGAAGCCGGATTGAATCCACCCGCCTTGTAGCCGCTGCCAAACGATGCGTAAACCGTGCGATCGGGCGTCACGCGAAACGCTGCCGACGTCTGTGGCGCCACGTTCGAGAACGAGCGAGTGGCGGTGACGTTCGTAGGCGGCGCGATCATCGGCGTGTAGAACGAGTCGAGCACGGCGTCCTTGTGCTCGTTGTCGAGGCGCGCGCCGAACGACAGGTCGAGCCTTTGGCGCAGCGTGACCGTGCCATGGCCGTAGACGCCGACACCGCGATCGTCGAGCGCGGCTGACGGCGTGGTCTGCTCGACGGCCACCGGCAGTTGCGGCGAGATCACAAACGGCGCATACGAATTGACGGCGGTCTGGTCGTAGCCCTGCGTGAAGAAGAACAGTCCCGCCTGCCACCGCAGCAGCGCGTGGCTCGAGAGCTTCACCGGCGCGGCGGCAGCTGACGCGAGTCGCACTTCCTGGGTGAACTGCGTCGCCTTCTCGGCATTGCTGCGCGTGGCCGCCGGAAACGGTGTGTAGTCGAGGTCGGTCACGTCCTTCGCGTCCCAGTTCACGATGCCGGTCGTCGTCGACAGCGTGACGCGTCGTCCCTCGTGGCGCACGAGAAATGCGCTAGAGAGGATGTCGCGTTGCGTATTCCCTTCGAAGTCGCGCTGCGCATGGAACGGATTGGTGCGGAGGCTCCCGAGATCCATCAGCGCGTAGTCGCCGTCGCGGGCCCGCTCGCCGCTGATCACGACGCGCGTTTCCCAGTTGGCGGCTGGTACGAACAGCAGCTGCGCCTTGCCGAAGTTGTTGGCGCGGGTGTCGAGGTCGTTGCCGGTGATGTCGTTCACCGTGTAGCCATCGCGCTGGCTTCGTCCCGCCGAGAGGCTGATTGCGGCTTTGCTCGACAGCGGACCAGACACGGTGCCGCGCGAGTCGACCGTGCCGAAGTTGCCAAAAGGCAGCGACAGCGAGCCGGTCCACTTGTTCAACGACGGGCGGGCGCTGCTGACGTTCATGATGCCGCCGAGCGCGTTGCGCCCGAACAGCGCGCTTTGCCCGCCGCGTACAAACTCCACCTGCTCGACGTCGACCAGATCGAGGCTCGACAGGTTGGTGTGCATCATCGGCACGCCGTCAACATACGTGGTGATCGCCGGATTGCCAGGCGCACCGGCGCTGATGCCGCGAAACCGCGGAAAACTCAGCTTGCGCGCCTGGAACTCTGAGAAGAACGTATTCGGCGCGAAGATCGCGGCCTCGCTCAGCGTTGTCAGGTTCTGCGCCTTCAGCGTGTCGCCAGTGACGGCCGTGACACTCACCGGCAGCTTCTGGCCGGTGTCAGGCTCTTTCTGTGCCGTTACGACGATGGTCGGCTCGGTGAGGCGCAGCGGATCCTGCGACTGCGCCTCCGCCGTTCCTGCGGAGAACAACGACGCCGTGGCGAGCGCGACTGCGCACGACGGCACCGAGAGGCGACGAGTGAGGATCATTCAGCTCAGGGTCCAGAGCGTGATGTGATTCAGATCCTTGATGAGGATGCGATTGCCGGAGAAGACCGCTTCGGCGAACGCATCGCCCTCGGCGACTTTGTACTTCTTGACCAGCTCGAATGCGGTGGCGCTGTTCTTGATCACGACGAGGTCGCCGTCTTCCTCAATGCTGAACAGGTAGTCACCGGCGCGCGCGATCGAGGCATTCGCCGCCTGTCGTCCAGGCGAGATCCAGAGCGTCTTGCCGGTCTTGATGTCCACGCCCATGTACTGACCGGCGTTGCGGCCCGACATGCCGAACAGCATGTCGCCCACGAGCACCGGGTTGCTGAAGCGGAGGGAAAAGTCAGCGTTCTCCCACAGGTTGGTGGTCGTCCAGGTCGCGCCGTTCTTGCTGGCGGTGAACGCCACGACCGGGCCGCCATTGCTGGAGACGACGATTGTCTGTCCAGCCACGAGCGGCGTGGCGGAGTTGTTGGTCGAGGGGACCACCAGCGGTCGCTCCCACAGGAGCGTGCCGGTGAGATCGACGCCCACCACCTTCGTCTGGCTCACCGTGATCACCTGACGCGTGCCGCCGATGTTGGCGACGACCGGCGACCCGTATCCTGGCCCATCGCCCGCCCAGCTCCATCGCTGAGCGCCGGTGGCGATGTCGAAGGCCGTCAGTGCCCCCTTGTCGTGCCCACCGACGAAGAAGATGACGGTGTTGCCTTCAATGATGGGCGAGAACGCGTGCGACGTGTACAGCGGCACGGGCAGCGACGCTGGCTTCTGCCACAGTGTCTTTCCGGTGGTTGCATCCCAGGCGGTGACGACGCCGGTCATGCCGATGGTGAGCAGCTTGCCGTTCGTGAACACCGGCGTCGACTTCGGCCCCTGGTTATGTCGTGTCGCCGCGCTGTGCATCGTGAACGGTGCGTCGTAGCCAACGCGCCACAACTCTTTGCCGGTCGCGATGTCGTGCGCACTCAGCCCCTCGTTGCTGCCACGGCGCGAGAAGGCGTAGACCTTGTCGCCGACGACGATCGGGCTGGCGTAGCCGGTGCCAACTTCGATTTTCCACTTCTGGACCAGCGTGTCAGGCCAGGCGGACGGCGCGGTGAACGTGGTGGCCACACCGTCGCGGTTCGGTCCGCGCCACTGTGTCCAGTCAGTCGACGGGCGCTGCGCGTCAACGGAGAGTGATGTGGCGATGACGCAGAGCGCGATCGCGGTTCCTCGAGTGATTACCTGCATTGAACACCTCTTTGGCATGTGCATTCACCACGAAATCACGAAACGCGTCTTCGTGGCCATGTCTGATCAGCTAAAACGAAAACCGGGCGCCGAGCTGCAGCTGCCTGGCCGAAGTGACGGTCGAGCGAATACGGCCGAATGTGGCGAGCGGCGCTTCATTGGCGGCGGCGCCAGCGAACGCGATGAGCGTCGGATTGGCGAAGTTGGCGCGATTGAACACGTTGAACACTTCGAGCCGCAGGTCGAGGCGTGCTTTGCTGTTCAGCGGCACGCGTTTGACCGCCGCGAAATCGACGGTGCGCATGTTCGGTCCCCGGAATGCACCGCGCGGGCTGTTGCCCAGCGTCCCCTGCGGCTGCAGCACGAACGCCGTCGGATCGAACCACTGATCGGGTCGGCCGATCACGGCACTCTCAGCGGTCCGCCCCGGTGCCAGATCCGGGCGATCGACGCCGGTGGTGGCCGCGATCGACGGCGCCCACTGCGACCGCGACCAGTTGTTCTGCACGAACACCGTGAGTGGCTGCCCGCTGCGCATGGTGCTGATGCCGGTGAGCTGCCAGCCGCGCAGCAGCGCGCCAGCGACGCCGGTTCGGGTCCGCCCCATCGGCACATCCCACACGGCGTTCATCACCAGATTGTGCCGGGTATCCCAGTCGGCCGGACCCT
>CADEEX010000090.1 GCA_902826465.1 uncultured Acidobacteriota bacterium | reverse complement strand
ACCACGCCGGTGAACGACATGATGAGAATCACGACACCGCCGACCACACCGGCCGTCAGGTGGGTCCAGAACAGCAATGAACGAAACAGCTTCATCTCTGGGCTCCCGATGGACTAGAACTTCGCCGCCAGCGTGAGCTGCACGGTCCGGGCGTAGCCAGGGTTGTAGCGACCGCCGTTGTTGTTGACGTTGCGGATGTATTCCTGATCGAGCAGGTTGTTGACGTTCATCTGCAGCGTCAGCTTCGGCGACAGCGTGTAGGACGCCAGCGTATCGACCAGGGTGTAGCCGGGTCCGACGATGGTGTTGACGGCGTTGACGAAAACATCGCCGATGGTCCGCACACCGCCGCCGACGGTGAAGTTTCTGGGCAGTCGGTAGGTGGTCCAGAGGCTGCCAGAGAACTTTGGTGTCAGCTGAATGCGCCGACCGTTGTTGGTGGCGTTCTGCGTCAACGACTCGCTATCGAGGTAGCTGAAGTTCGCCAGCACGTTCCAGTTGCGGTTGACCTGCCCTGTGGCACCGAGGGTCAGGCCATCCACCCGTTGCTTGTCGTCCTGGTTGAACTCCGGTGGCGTCGTGCCCGGGATCGTGAAGATGACGTTCTCGTTGATGGTGTGGAAGTAGGCCGCGTTCAGCGACAGCCGACCGTCCGCCAGGTCAGACTTGAGACCAACTTCGGTGTTCGTCGCCTTCTGCGGATCAACGTTTGGATTGTTCTGGTTGTTCGCTGTGGCGCTCAGCCCGAAGTTCGCCGAGCCTGGCGGCTGGAGGGTTGTGCCGTACGACACGTAGGCGTTGGTGTTGCGCACCAGCTGCACCACGACACCGGCCTTGCCGCTCACCAGCGTCCCGTCGCCCGCGAGGTCGGTGGTCGTCCTGGCGCCGGTGGTGGCATCGATCGCCAGCGACGTCGACTCGGTGTTGTAGCGCTCGACGCGCATGCCGCCGTTCAGCTTGAGGCGCGGTCCGAACGACACCGTGTCGAACAGGTAGCCGGCCACCGTGCCGGTGCTGCCGTCGGTAAACGCGCCAGTCGGCGTCAGGTTGACGTTGAGGACCGGATCGGACGGATTCGGGTTGTAAATGTCGACCGGACCACGCGTACCAGTGCCGGTCATGGTCGGCGAGAACTGCGCTTCCCTGGCGAACTCGACGCCCGACGTGATGCTGTGCGACAGCGCGCCAGTGACCGCACGACCCGACAGCGCGGTCTGGTTCGAGGTGATCTGGTTCTCGCGGAAATTGGCCTGCCGCGCCAGCGCCACCGTCTGGGTGTCTGGCGTGAACGCACCGAGCGAGGTGATGAGCGCCTCGCGCTCGGCCCGGTTGTGACGCGTCTGGTTCGACACGGTCCACCCTGGGGCCAGATCGCGCTCGACGCGTGCCGTGATGGTGGTCTGGCTGGCCCTGTCGAAGTCAACGCCGGGGCTGCCGTAGAAGTTGGTCTGCGCCACCGGGCCAAGCGACTTGACGATGAGCGCCGGGTCGGTGCGGAGGTCTTCGCCGTTCCACGCCGCTGCGGGAGCCCCATAGTCAGGGATGTTGTCCTGACGGAGGACCTGCGCCGAGGCCATGACACGCGTGGGTGTCGAGAGACCGAGCGCGAGCGACGGCGCAAAGGCGCGGCTTTCATTCTGCACCTCGTCGCGGCCGGGCACACCGCTGTCCTGCCACATCGCGTTCAGGCGAACCGCTGACTTGCTGACCCAGCTGTCCTGGTTCTTCGACAGCGGCTGATTGATGTCGAAGGTCGCCCGGCGCTGCGCCGCGCTGCCGGCCTGAAGCGTCGCCGAGGTGGCGGCCGGGAGATGCGGCGTCTTGCTCTGCTGATTGATGTAACCCGCCGCGGTACCACGGCCGACATCCGATCCGGTGGGTCCCATGAACACTTCCACCTGTTCGAGGTTGTAGATGTCGCGCGACACCAACCCGTCGTCTCGCACGTTGTCGACGAACAGGCTGTTGCTGGCGCTGAAGCCGCGCATGTTGAACATGTCGCCGGCGGTGCTCGATGCACCGCCGCCTTCACCCGCCTGCATCGTGATGCCAGGCACGTTGCGCAGCGCTTCGGTGAGGGAGGTGATGCCCTGCGCGTCCATTGCGGCACGCGGAATCACTTCGATGGTCTGCGGAATCTCGCGCAGAGGCGCGTTGTACTTCGGCGATGCCACAGCGGCGACCGCACCGGTGACGCTGACCGATTCCGACAGCGCTGCGAGGTCGATCACGAAGGAACTGGCTGAGGTGCCCCGGAAGTCGGCGCCCGTGCCGGCAAGCACCGCGCGAAGTGCCTGCTCGAGCGACACCGATCCGCTCACGCCTGGCGACTGCAGTTCACCGAGCGACGTGTGGCTGAAGGCGATGCGCACGCTGAATGTGCGTTCGAGGACCGCCACCACCGTCTGCAACGGTCCGGCGGGCACGCTCACAGTCACGGTGGGTGTCTGGCCTGCGGCATCGTCGGCCAGGAACGCCGCCGCGTGGGCGGCGCGCGGCGACTTCAGCACGGTGTCGATGACGCGCAGGCGGGCGTCGGACGGTTCAGCAGCCGACGCGCCGGTGGCGAGTGAGCCAAGGGCGGCTGACGCGATCAGCGCGCCAACGGTGAAGGTGCGGGTGCGGTCGGTGGTGACGACCGAAGTGTGACGTCCTCGTCGGGCCTTACGAATCATTCAGCGCTCCTCTGAACCGCCGAGCGCTGCTCGTGTCTGGCGTGGCGCAGTAAGATGTGCCTGCCGGACGCGTCATGCGCCTCATGCGTGTGATTAACGGTCTACCCAGGCCAGCGTTCGGTACCCCGTCGGGTGTGCAAGCACCCGGCGGGACCTCTGTAAGAGCACTCAAGTGAGATTGAGTCTCAATTTCAGATTGGAGGAGCTTATACCCGACCTGTTTGGTCGGTCAAGGGGGGATTTTTCTTGGAGCTTGGGGCTCGGGGCTCGGGGCTCGGGGCCGGGGCTCGGGGCTCGGGGCTCGGAACGAAGCTAGCGCAGGCGGACGATCGCGGCGCTGGGGGGTGGAGCGTCGACGAAACGCCACGACACCTGCCCGCCGAGAATGCGCGGATCTCCCAGACCTGCGGCAGCGGGACCGACCACCCGGCTTACCGTCGTATCAAGCACAATCGCGGGACGATTCAGCGGCTGACTCACGTAGACCACCACCGGAGCGCCGTTCGACACACGCGCGTCGATCACGCGGACGCCGTTGCACCACGCGCCAATCGCCACGGGACTGCGATCGACGTCAGGATGATTGACCCGCATGCGCAGTTCGAGCCAGGCGTGCTCGCCTTTCAGCAGCGTCGTGCCGCGCCCCTCGGTCCAGTGCCATTCCGCACCGACGTCATCCACCTCGGGCAAGTAGATGCCGTAGCTGTAGGCGAGGCCACTGCGAGCCGCGCGCGTCGCCGGCCTGAGCGCCCCCAACGCGTCTCGCGTCGAGACGAGGGTGAACGCAGACAGGATTGCGGCGATGGCGGCCCATTCGCGAGTCTTGATTGGTGTCGTCGCAAGCGGTGTCGATGACGGCCCCGATGAATCCCCGGATGCTCGTCCCGACATCGCCTGGTACCAGAACGCGAAGGTCCAGAACGTCAGCGTCACCGCCGGATCCTGCGACGGCACTCCCACGAACGAGATCGCGCCGAAGCCGACGAGCGCGCCACGAATCGCCCAGCGCCCGGGCGCATCGTCGCGCCTGGGCCACAGGGCCCAGAGAAATCCGCCAAGCCAGGCGATCCAACCGACACTGCCGAGCACGCCGAGTTCGGCCAGTTGTTGTCGATACCAGTTCTGGGCGTTGTCGCCCCCCTTCCGGTACTCCGCGTAGTCGCCCGACAGGGTGTTGAACCCGCCCGGGCCGACCCCGGCCCACGGATAGGCGCGAATCATGGCCGTGGAGGCCGTGCCGTAGTTGTTGCGGTCCCACATGGCGCGCGCGAAATCGCCCATCGCTGAGAGCGACAGCTCTCGAGGCAGCACCTGCCGCATTCGCGCAATCGGGCCCACGACGGTTGGTCGCAGCAACATCAGCGTGGCCACGAGGGCGACCGCGGCCGCCGCATACGGCCAAACACGGCGCCACGCGACTCCACGGGCGGTGGACGACCACAGGATGCCGCCCGCCGACACCGCCGCCGCCGCAAACGCCGTCTTCGAGCCCGTGCCCCAGATGGCCACCCACAGCACGAGCACCGCCAGCAGCATCAGCCGCTGACGCGGCCGGGCGATCACCGCCATGCCGCCGATCCACATCGCCGCGATGGTGCCGCACACGTTGGCATCGAGCATGGTGCCCGAGGCGCGGCCCCCAGCGCCAAACACCGTCGCGTTGAGAAAGGTGACCCGGCCGAACATCTGATAGACCGTCACCGCCGCCATCACGAGCGCGCTGGCCGCCAGAGGCCACAGCACCCAGCGTGTGAAATCGCGGGGCTCGAGGCCATGCAGCCAGTCGAACCACAGGATGCCCACGATCGTGACGATGCTGACGTGCACGGTCCACATGCCCGCGAACGTCGGATGAACAGGCAACAGGGCCGGCGCGACGATGCCACCGAAGTACAGCGGCGCGTAGAAGTCGAACTCCCGCAGCACCAGCACGGTGGCGCCAATCATGGTGGCAAGCCCCCACAACACCAGCCAGACGCGCCATGGCCTGGCAATACGCCATGGCGAGCGCCAGGCGTCGACCGCGAACACACCAAGGAGCGCCGCCAGCCACGGCACGGCGAAGTAGAGGTGGTATTGCTCGCTGACCAGCAGAATCACCGCCGGCGTGAGGTAGGCGAACGACAGCGTGATGGCGATCGAGCGTCGATCGATCCACGCCAGCAGGGCCGCGGTCACGAGCGCAACGACGGTGACACGAAACACCGCGTCCCAGCCGCTGATGTCGCGCAGCAGCCCGTAGAGCCCGAGCAGCGCCCAGACCGCGAGCAGCCGCTTGGTGAAGAACTCCATTCCCGGGGGATCAGGCCATCAACTGCCGGCGCACCGCCATCAGGTTGCGCTTCTCGGTCGGCGTCAGTCGCGGCGTCTTGAGTGCCATCTTATCCAGCGTCTGGTTGATCACCTCGGCCACGACGAGCCGGGCAAACCACTTGTGATCGGCCGGCACGATGTACCAGGGAGCGAACTCGGAACTGGTCGCCACAATCGCCTCGCGATACGCGTTCATGTAGGCATTCCAGTGCTGCCGCTCGCGCACGTCCCTGGCCGAGAACTTCCAGTTCTTCTCCGGGTCGTCGAAGCGCTCGACCAGTCGCCGCTGCTGCTCCTGTCGCGAGACGTGGAAGAAGAACTTGCGAATGGTCGTGCCATTGCGCACGAGGTGACGCTCGAAGCCACGGATGTCTTCGTAGCGTTCCTTCCAGATCTTGGGGCCGCGACAGGCGCGCGGCAGGTGTTGCGACGCGAGAATCTCCGGGTGCACCCGCACCACGATTACGTCTTCGTAATACGAGCGGTCGAAGATGCCGATGGTGCCGCGTGCCGGCAGCGCGCGGGCGGCGCGCCACAGGTAGTCGTGGGCCAGTTCGTCGCTCGACGGGGCCTTGAAGGCGTGCACTTCGGTGAAGATCGGATTGACGCCCGACATCACATGCTTGATCGCGCCATCCTTGCCCGATGCGTCCATGCCCTGGAAGACCAGCAGCAGGGCGTGTTCGGCCTGCGCATGCAGCAACTCGAGCCGCTGTTCGAGATGCGCCACCCCTTCCTGCAGCTGGCGGGCGGCCGCCTCCTTGTCGCGAAGGCCTGACGTGTAGCTGGCGGAATGGCGGGTGATGGCGCTGCGATCGCCAGATCGCACGCGAAAGCGGTCGATGTTCATTTTGAGGGATTTTACCTCCTCCCCCGCCCTGCCGATTGGGCTCGGAGTATCGTGGTGCCGTGCCAGAGCCACCGAGTGCAGCACCGTCCCGTCTGGGCCTGTGCGCCGGATGCCGGCATAGCCAGCGGATCGTCTCCTCGAGAGGCTCGGAGTTCTGGCGATGCCTCAGGGCCGACAGTGATGTCGGCTTCAGAAAATACCCCGTCTTGCCGGTCACGGTCTGTCGTGGCGTTGAGCCAAAAGACGAGTATCATCTCGACGGTTCGAGGTTCCCGCGATGAGACAACGAGTTGTTTCGAGTCTGGCGGTCGTGGCCGCCTTCTGCCTGTTCGGGTCTGCCAGCGCCCCCTCGCTGGTGGCGCAGACACCAGCAACGCCGCCGGCCCCACGCGAATGGCCCACCGCTGACGCGATGCGGGCGCGGCGGATCGCGGCCGAGCAGCGGCCGCTGTTCGCGACCGACGCGCCATTGACCATTACGCTGACCTCGGATTTCAAGGCGGTGAACCGCGACCGCAATCCGAAGAGCACGACACTCTTTCCGGCCACCATCGCCGTCGCCAAACGCGACGGCTCGGTGGCGACGCTGCCGGTGCAGATTCGTACGCGCGGCCACTCGCGGCGCCTGCAGCGCACCTGCTCGTTCGCCCCGCTGCGGATCGAGTTCGACCCGCAGACTACGGCTGGCACCATCTTCGAAGGTCACCGTGCGCTCAAGCTCGGCACCCACTGCCGTGCCGACGATCTCTACGAGCAGTACATGCCGCGCGAGTACGTGGCCTACCGCATCTTCAACCTGCTCACGCCGCGATCGTTCCGGGCTCGACTGGTCGACGCCTCGTACATCGATCGTGCCAGCGGCGAGAAGATCGCCGAGCGCCAGGCGCTGTTCATCGAAGACGACGATGATGTGGCGCGGCGGGCAGAGGGTCGCATCACGGACGCCGAGAAACTCGTGTTCGCGCGGCTCGAGCGCGACACCCTCACGCTGATGACGCTGTTCGAATACATGATCGGCAATACCGACGTGTCGATCTATGCCCAGCACAACGTCCGCGTCATCGAGCGCCCTGGCGTCGGGCTGTTCTACCCGGTCCCGTACGACTTCGACTACTCAGGCCTGGTCAACGCGCGCTATGCCTTGCCGGCCACGGTGCTCAACCTGACCTCGGTCACGGAACGGGCGTACATGGGGCCCTGTCGCCCGCTGGCGGAGCTCGAACCGTACTTCGAGCAGTTCCGCGCCGTCAGACCAAAGATCATGGACATCGTCGCCAGCGTGCCCGGGCTGAGCGAAAACTACCGCAAGGACGCCGCGAAATATCTCGGGAACTTCTACGAGACGATCGAGAAGCCGCGCCAGGCGCGAGAGGCCTTCCTCGACCGCTGCAACAAAGCCGGCATGTAGTCTTTCGAGACGCAAAGCTCAGGAAGTGTCCGCGGAACCTGACGCCTGAGCCTGCGCTCTCCTCTGGGCAGATCTGGCCGTGCTTTTGCGATCTCCGCCGGCATGGTGTCTCCTGATTCCGTCGAATCATCAAACTCCATGGCCCGGACCGGTGTGCCGGGCCTTGACTACATCCTCAGCGGCGGTTTCGCGCGCGGGCGCCTCTTCCTGATCGAGGGCAGTCCCGGATCGGGCAAGACGACGCTGGCTCTGCAGTTCCTCACCGAAGGAGCCAGGCATGGAGAGCCCTCGCTGTACGTCACCCTTTCCGAGACTCGGGAACAACTGGAGTCGAGCGCCAGAGTGCACGGCATGAACCTGGCGGGCGTGTCGTTTCTCGAGCTGATTCCCTCGTCGGGCGTCGATGGCGAGGATCAGTACACGATGTTCCAGCCCTCGGAAGTGGAACTGGCCGCCACGACCAAGGCGATTCTTGCCGACGTCGAACGGATCAAGCCGAAGCGGGTCGTCATCGACTCACTCTCTGACATGCGGCTCGTGGCCGGCAACCCGCTGCGCTATCGCCGGCAGATCATGGCCATGAAGCAGTTCCTGTCCGAACTGCAGTGCACCGTGGTGATGCTCGACGACATGACGGCGGCCGATCACGACCTGCAGGTGCACAGCATTGCGCACGGTGTGATGCTGCTGGAACAGCTGACCCCTGGCTACGGCGCCGAACGCCGTCGCTTGTCGGTGCTGAAGTACCGCGGCCTCAAGTTCCGCGGCGGTTATCACGACTACATCATTCAGACCGGCGGGCTGAACGTGTTTCCGCGGCTGGTCGCGGCGGATCATCGGACCAGTGTCGAGCGCCACAACCTGCCGACGGACGTGCCCGAGCTCGACGCGTTACTCGGTGGCGGCATTTGCGAAGGCACCAGCACCTTGCTGCTCGGAGCCGCAGGCACGGGCAAGTCGACGCTGGCGGCGCAGTTCGCCAGTGCGGGCGCCTCTCGCGGCATCAGAGGGGCGATGTTCCTGTTCGACGAAAGTCCGTCGACGCTGCTCACCCGGTGCGGCAGGGCGCGTCACCCTGATGCAGGTCGACCCGGCAGAGTTGTCGCCGGGCGAACTCGTATCGCGCATCCAGGACGCCGTCGAACGCGACCGCGCCGGCATCATCGTGATCGACAGTCTCAATGGCTATCTGAATGCCATGCCCGAAGAGCGCTTCCTCACGATCCAGCTGCACGAACTGCTGACCTATC
This sequence comes from uncultured Acidobacteriota bacterium, assembly GCA_902826465.1. Taxonomy (GTDB): domain Bacteria; phylum Acidobacteriota; class Vicinamibacteria; order Vicinamibacterales; family CAVVIG01; genus CADEEX01. Next base: position 4,005 of record CADEEX010000090.1, on the reverse strand, counting down.
TGGGTCAGTCGAAGGTGGCGACGCTGCTCATCGGTTCGCAGCACGGGCTGATCGGTTCCCAGATGTCGGCACCGGTGGACGCCAGCTACCTGGCCGACAGTGTCATCCTGATGCGCTACTTCGAAAACCGGGGCGAAGTGCGGCAGGCCATTTCAGTCATGAAGAAACGGGGCGGACCGCACGAACGATCGATTCGCGAGTTCAGTCTCGACGGCGGCCGCATTCGCGTCGGCGAGGCGCTCAGTGAGTTCCGCGGCATCCTGACGGGAGTTCCCGAGTACGAGGGTGCGCACAGTCCGCTCATGGCCAAGGACGCCACGTGACGCCATCGAGCCGATCACACGATGAACGACGCCTCCTCGTGCTCGCGCCGACGCCACGGGACGCGGAGATCACCCAATCGGTCATGTCCGCGACTGACATTGACGCGGTGGTGTGCCAGACGATTGAAGAACTGCTCGGCAAGTTCTCCACCGGAGGGTCGGCGATGCTGATCGCCGAGGAGGCCGTCACCGCGAACGCGTTCGCACTCGAGACCGCGCTCTCGCAACAACCCACCTGGTCGGACCTGCCGGTCATGGTCATCACCAGGCACGGCGCCGACTCGCCCGCCACCGCGCAGGCACTGCGAACGCTCGGCAACGTCACCCTGCTCGAGCGACCCATTCGCGTCGCCACGCTGGTCAGCGCCGTGAAGTCGGCCTTGCGGGCCCGCGAACGCCAGTACGAGCTGCGCGATCACATCCGAAAACTCGAGCACATCGAGCAGGCCTTACGCGAGGCCGACCATCGGAAGGACGAATTTCTCGCCACGCTCGGGCATGAACTACGGAATCCCCTGGCGTCGATCCTGACCGGCCTCGAGCTGATTCGACTGTCAGGCATCACCCAACCCACGGCGATGCGCGCCGCGAGCGTGATCGATCGTCAGGTGAACCACCTGGTCCGCCTGGTTGACGATCTGCTCGAAGTATCGCGGATCACGCGCGGCATTATCGACGTGCGTAAGGAGGGGCTCGATCTGGGGGCGCTGCTCCGCGCGGCGATCGATAGCAGCCGAGGCGTCATCGATGCGTCGCAGCACGAGCTGACCGTGAACATCCCGGTAACGCCGATCCCGGTCATGGGCGATCCCGTGCGCCTGACGCAGGTATTCGCCAACCTGCTCAACAACGCGGCCAAATACACCAACACCGGCGGGCATATTACGCTGACCGCCACCACGTACGGTTCGTGCGCGCGAGTGTCGGTGCGCGACGACGGCATCGGCCTCGACCCCTCGTTGTTGTCATCGGTGTTCGAGATGTTCATGCAGGTCGATCGCGCCAACCGACGCACACAGGGCGGACTGGGCATCGGCCTGACACTGGTCAGGAGTCTCGTCGAAATGCACCAGGGCACGGTTGAAGCGCACAGCACCGGCCTCGGAACCGGCACGGAATTCATCGTCACCCTGCCGACGATGACAACCATGCAGCCGGCGGCCGTGCCAGTGGCTCCGCGCAGCAGGGAGTTTCCCGCCAGGCGCATCATGGTCGTGGACGACAATCACGATGCCGCCGACAGCCTCGGATCGCTGCTGACCGAGCTCGGCGCCGAAGTCAGCGTGGCCCACAGCGGACGCGACGCGCTGGAGCTGGCAAATCGATTCCTGCCCGATGTCGTACTGCTCGACATCGGCATGCCTGGTCTCGATGGCTACGAGGTGGCCCGGCAACTGCGCGCGCGCCCGGCGTTCGCGCGCACGCTGCTCATTGCGCTAACGGGATGGGGGCAAGACGACGATCGGCGGCGCTCACGTGTGGCTGGCTTCGATCACCACATGGTGAAGCCGCCGAATCTCGAGCAGCTGAGAAACTACCTCGATCGCCGTCAACATCCGGCAGTGGCGCCGCTCGTCGATCCGGCGCTGCACCGGCGTGTCTCGGACCGCACGACGGGCGCTTCGCCAGCGTAGAACACGCCTCGCGCAATGGTGAGGCTGGTGCCGGCGTCTGCTGCGATGTCAGGGAACGAATGGGACGACCGGCGTTCGATTTCCCGAGAACGTCTTCCTGGTGAACGGCTCGTTCGTCTTGAAGATCAACATCCAGCCTTCCTGGCTGCGGGCGACTTCGAGGCGTGCCACGGTGTCGCTCGACGTGTGAAAGCGCACGCCGGCCCCCACCGACTGCTGCAGACCTGAGAATCCCAGATCGGCGACTCGGTCGGCGACACGTCCCGCGTCAATGAACAGCGCCGCGTCGAGGTGCTCGAAGATCGCCCACCGCGATTCGGCACTGAACAGTTCCATCTGCGGACCATGAAAACGGTAGTCCCTGAACCCGCGCACGGTGCTGCGGCCGCCGGTGCTCGGCATCAGATAGAAAGGGACGACCTGTCCGGCGCTGGCATTGTTATTCGTAAACGCACCCCAACCCCGAAAGGCGAGGGTCCAGCGGTCCTTCACCACCGGCACGTATTGGACCCCTTCGACCTGGAACAACTGGAAGCTGAAACGGCCGCCGTCGCGATCGCTGTACTGCGCCACGGCAGCAGAGTAGGTGCCGCCCGATCGCGCGAATCCCGACCGATCGCGCGTGTCGAAGGTAGCCGACGCGTCAGCGTGCAGGAACGACGGCTGCGATGACAGGCCCGGGGCCGTCTCCTCAGTGAAGGTCGTTCCGGTATCGGGATAATTGTCGGGCACGCGGCCCGCCATCGAGCGCACCGCGATGGTTGGCATCCAGCCGGCGCGCGCCTGCAGGGTGGCTCGGCCTCGGGTGTACGCGGTGTGACCATCAACGTCGAACGACTGCAACCGGTAGCCGCTGCGGTCGGCAACATCGGTGCTGTTGCCGACACCAAAGAAGTTCACCTGGAGCGCATCCTGATACAGCGTCGTTGCACCGAACGACCACGGCGAATCGCTGTCGCGGGGGGTGTCGAGGCTGGCGCGAGCCATGGTGTAGAGCCGCCACGACACGGCGGCCGACGTCGACACCACCGCGCGCTGTCCAAACACGCGATGACGGTAGCCGGGACCTGCCGACACCCACCCGGACCCGGTGATCATGTTGCCGGTCTCAACGAAGAAGCCGTCCTTATATTCACGTTCCCGTGTCAGCCGCTCGGCCTGCACGGCGGCCTTGGCGATGGGCTTGGGCTCGTGAAAGATCCCGCCTTCCCTGGGAGGAGCGTTGCCCCCGCCCTGAGCGACAATTGGCTGTGGCAGCCAGCAGAGCATCACGATCAGTATGGCCGGCACGTAGCGGGGCGTCAGCACGCGCGCCCGTGCTGCAAGCGATGCGCCATGGAGCACACGGCAGGAAGTTTGCTGTGTCGGTGGGAAGGAGAGACTCATGCGCTACCTCATTGCCTGGCTGCTCGGCGTGCCATTCAGCGTGATCGCACTCTGGTACATCGTCGGCCACACCGCATGCGGCTGACCATCGGGAGCAGTCGCTGCGGGAATGCCGCCTGCACGACGCGTTACTGAACGAGACATGAAGCCGAACAACTGTCCAAAGTCGAGACGGAAGAATCTGGCCAGCACCAGCCTGCTCCTGTTCATCCTTCCGAGTGCGTTCCTGATCGTACTCGCAGTGAACGGGTGCGCGCCGTACGTACCGCCCGCCAATGTGCCGCCAACGCCGCAGCCGCAGCTCGAACCGTTTCGCGCTGCGCTGAAAGCGTACCTCGATCAAACACAGGATGTCCGGAAACAGGCCGCATCCCTCGGACAGGCAGTGCCAAACCAGACCGGTGCTGCGCCTGGGGCGGAAGATGCCGTGCGGGTGCGCGAGCAGGCGATGGCCGCCGCCATTCGGGCCCTTCGTCCCAACGCGCAACAAGGCAACCTGTTCAGCGCAGACATCGCCACTGTGCTCAAGAGTGAAATCGATACAGCGTTCAAGTCGCCACGTGTCGATTTGATGCGCGACGAGCTTGAAGAGCAGGCCGAAGGCCAGACCGACGATCGACAGCCGGAAGTGAACCAGCCACTGCAGGCACCCCGCGTCCCTC
>CADEEX010000089.1:9511-12507 GCA_902826465.1 uncultured Acidobacteriota bacterium | reverse complement strand
GACGGACCGCGCCAGCGTGCCCAGTAGCGCGCGGCCTCGCCTTCGTCCGCAATCAGCCGGATGCCAGTCTCCTGCGCCTGCGCCTGCGCCTGCGCCTGGGCCTGCGCCTCCAGCCGCCGCTCGCCACCGACGCCGCCACCGATGCCGAAGATGACGACGCCGAGGAGCACGAGACCGAGCAGCACCGCGATGGGGAAACGGTTTACACGCGTCGGGAGTATCTGCATGGCGTCACTCCGATCTGAGTGCCTCGAGTAACGGCGTCTTCGTGGCGGCGGCCATGGCCGCCACCGACGACACCATGGCGACCACGAATACCGCAAACAGCAACAGCAGCGCACCGCTCGACAGCGGAATACGTGCACCACGTTCAACGACCGCCGGCGCGATCGCAATCACCGCGCAGCCGGCGCCGATGGCCAGGCCGCCAACCACGATGACCAGGTTTTCGGCGACAGCCATCACCAGAAAGTGCGACTGTCGATAGCCGACCGCCGTGAGGAGCGCGAATTCGCGGCGGCGCTCGAGCACGTTGCGCAGTAGCACCGTGGCGAGGCCAACCGTGCCGAGCAGCAGTCCCAGACCGCCGAGCGTCTGGAACGTCGACAGGTAGGTATTTTCGACCCGGTGAAACGAAGCGAGATACTCGCTGGTGTTGATCGCGTCGCCGCCGGCATCGCCCAACCCCTGCTCGATCTCCTGGCTCACAACGTCGATCGCACCCGGCGTATCGACCAGCAGCAGCTGATATCCGGGCTGACTCGGAAACAGACGCCTGAAGTTCCCCTCGGACATCAACACTTCGCTCTGGAAGATGCTGTCACGAAGCGCGGCCACGAACCGCAGCGTCACCGGTGCGCCCGCGTTGGTGATCGTCAACTCGTCGCCCACGGCTCGATGCAGCACGTAGGTCATCGAGTTGGCGTCGCCGATCACCGGAATCGCCCCATCCGCCTCAGACCGGTTCAGCAGCAGCCACGGATTGGCTCGCTCGGCATCGGTCGTCGCAGCGGACGAGGCGAAGACGAAGCGGTTCTCGGCCAGAAACGTATCCCTCGGCGCAAGAATGCGCGGGTTGGTCGGCTGATACAGATTCAAGCAACTCGCATCGTCGCCAGGACGAAGCCGGAACGGCTCCATGCGTGTCGACGCGTCGAGTCCGACGAGGTTCATCTGGTCGCGCCCTTCAGATGAATTCGGGTCGTGCACGATCGGCAGAAGCGTGCGGACCATCAGTTGGTAGCCGCCGGTGCCGCTGTTGCGGTTGCTGGTGCTCACGCTCCCATCGCGCCGAAACGCGTCAACGGTGACGAGGATGAAGGTGGCGCTTGCCAGCACCGCCATGGCCAGTACGGTGCGGGCCGGACGGTAGGAGGCGTTTCGCGCAGCCAGACGCGCCGTGGGCCACGCGCCGCTGCCGATGGTCTCGGTTGGTCGTCGTCGCAGCATGGCGGTGGCCAGCATCAGCGATGCAATCAACAGGAGCGCACCGGCGCCGAAGAAGCCGCCGGTCGGGTCGATACGCGCCGACGCCGCCAGCGCCACAAGTGCAAGGCCGGCGATGATCAGCCCCGTGGCGATCATCACGCCAGCGCGCGAGGCTGGACGATCAAGGGATGCGGCCGACATTTCGCCGGCCAGCAGGCTGCGCTCGGAGATCCGCTGCAGACGCCGCAGGGTGACCCAGATGCACACAGCAGCGGCGACGACGCCACCGACCGCACCACCGGCCAGTGCTTCGACTGACACATGAAGGCGTAGCGCCGTGGTCCCCACAGCGTCTAGCCAGCGCGTTGTCAGCAGCGTGATGAGCAGCGACGCGTAGCCAACCGCTCCCGCAGCGCCAAGGACACTTCCGACAACCGCCAGCAGCACGCCTTCGGTGGCGAACAGCCGGCGCACGGTTCGCGGTGACACACCGACCGCACGCAGCAGGCCGACTTCGCGCACGCGCTGCTCGATGCCGAGCTTGAAAAACAGCACGACCAGCACGAGCGCCGAGACCACGAGGAAGAAGCTGAAATAGACAAAGTACTCGCCGAAGTCGGTCGCGCCTTGCGATGAAGTCGCGAGCTCCGCACGCAAGTCGCGCGGTAACAGTCCGAACGATTCGGCGTCGATGCTCGACGTCACCCCACGGCGGATCCGGTCGAGGGCCGCAGCTGCCGACTCCTGCGGCAGCAGAGCCACACGCACCGACGTCAGTGCACCGTAGCGCGAGCCCCAGAGCCGCTGAGCCGTCGCGAGATCGACGAACGCCTTGGGTGTGGCGCGATAGCGATCCCAGTAGTCCTCGTCCGCCTTCCTGACGCGTCGAAGATCGAGCGGAAACGGAGGGTCCCAGTCGCTCAAGTTGGGCGTGTTGCTGATGCCGGGAAACTCGGGCGCCAGGTCGGCACCATTCGCCGCCATTGGAACGACGCCGGCCACGACGAACTCGGCCTGGCGTGTGGCGAGGCGTCCAACGTCTTCCCACACGTAGTAGTCCATGCTTAGTCGATCGCCCTGGCGCGCATGAAGTTCCTCGGCCAGCCAGGCGTTGAGCACGATCAGCGACACGCCCGGGTCGTGCTGATTGAAGTCGGTCCACCCCGGCGTGTGTTGAGGAAGGCGACCGGTCACCAGCGAGTACGGCACTTCGCGGTCGCCGACGCGGAGCGTGTTCGCCAGATACGTGAACACATCAACGACATCACTCCCTTCGTTGGCGACGATGCGCTGTTGCCGTTCGTCGAGGAGTCCCGCCGACGAGCCCACGATCACGGCAGTGCCGTCGTCCGAAGACTTGAGTGTCAGACCGACGTCGTCACTCGTGACGGCGCCGCGGAGCGCACGACGCACAAGCGCAGGCGCATCTACCGCGTCGTTCATGCGCGCGAGCAGAATCGTGTTGACGCGTGTCCTGACTTCAAGCTCCTGCTGCAATCGGGACAGCGGCACGAAGACGGCAAAGACGTCGCCTTGCTGTGCGTCGAGGGCGAAGTCGCCGAGGCGTT
>CADEEX010000089.1:7018-9501 GCA_902826465.1 uncultured Acidobacteriota bacterium | reverse complement strand
CAGCGTCCGGCCCACGTCGTCTTTGCGGCTGTGCAGCGTTTCGAGTGGTATGTCCGACGGCCGCTCCACGCGCACGAGGACTGCCGTCCCCTCCTCGGCGCCGATCTCCTTCGCCAGCGCCGCGCTCAGTGCGACCTCACGGGAGTCGAGAGCGAGGGGCTCGCGCTTGTGGAATGCCCAGAACCGATCGTCGACGCCGTACACTTTCACCCGGCCCGCCCGACGCCCGGACTCCTGCGCCGTCGCGACTCCGTTCACCACGATGATCGGCGCCGCGGTCAGCGCCGTGGACACTTCGCGATGGGCGGCGATATCCGCAGCGAGCTGTTCGCGGAAGAACTGCGGCGCCGCGATCACGAGGTCCGTGGCACCGAGACGCTGCTCAACGAGATCGCGGAGACTGGCGCGGACAGAGTGTCCGACGAGTAGCGCGCCGGCGAGCACGGCGACGGCAGTGGCGACGCCGAGCACCACCGCGATGTTCGTGCGCCAGTAGTGCGTGAGGCTGCGGCGAACGAGCGTCGTAAATGTCATGGCGCTACGACCGCGCGGACGCGGGCTCCACTCCCGCCGGCATCGGCACCACCATCGTGGCCACACCGAGCAACGCCACGGCCACGGCAAGGGCGTAAAAGGCCGCGCTGTACGAGCCGGTGGCGTCGACGCAGAGCGCCAGCAGCAACGGACCAACGGCGGACGCCAGCACCGTCATCGCCTGTGCCGCGCCCTGGATGCGACCGAGCTCCGCGGGGCCGTAGGCACGTCCCCAGAAGCTGAAGAACACCACCATCACGAAACCGCCGCCGATACCCATGGCCACGGCTTGCAGCATCACGTGCGTGAAGGTGGCCACGTGCGCTAATCCCACAAGGCCGGCGCTCAACATCACCAGCGCCACGAGCAGCACCGTTCGCAGCGACCCCTTGTCAGCGAACGCGCCAGCGGCGAAGTTCCCGGCCAGTCCGGTAATGGCTGTCACTGCCAGCGCGGTGTAGTACACGTCTGGCGCAAAGCCGCGCTCGGCGAGAATCGACTCGTTGAACAGGCCAATGCCCGACGCCATCAGTCCGTAGGCGGAACTGGCCAGTGCCACCACCCAGAATGCCGGCGAGCGCAGTGCCGCCCACAGTGCGGTCGATTCTCCAGCGCGTTCAGTGACGTCGGTGCCACTCGCCTCGCCATCCACCTCGAGACCGATCGCCTCTGGGGATGAGCGGTCAACGATCCACGCCAGCGGTGCCAATCCAACGAGCAGCAGCACCCCGATGCCGGCCCAGGCCACGCGCCAGCCGCTCGCCGAGACAACGGCGCCGACAGCCGGGAACGCCAGCATGAAGCCGATGCTCATCGCCAGCGCGTAGATCGCCATGGCCTTCGTGAGCCGGCGGCGAAACCACTTGCCGACCATCGCCAGGCTGACAATCGACAACGAGCTCTGGCCCACTCCACGCGTGAGCGTGATCAATGCGATCAGCGCCACGACGGTCGTCACCTGACTCATGGCGAACACAATCAGTCCGAGCGCGGCCGACACCACGGTCAGCACGATCCGGCTGCCCCATCGATCCATCCACCGGCCGATGCCGAAACAGAACAGCGCACCGAGCAGCGTCGCCACCAGATTGATCTGGGCGTAGGCCACGCGCGTGACCGCGAAGTCTTTCAGCAGCGGTTCGGTGATGAGGCCGAGTCCCTGCGTGCGGCCAGGCAGCGTGCCGACCATGGCAAGCGCGGCAAGCCCGAGGATGGTCCAGCCGTAGTAGAGGCGCGACGCTCGCGACACCGGCCAGGTCCGTGCCCCCACGTCAGCCACGAACAGCGTCCTCTGCCTTCACGCGCACGAGTTGACGCGCCTTCAATTCGAGATGGATCGGAAACTGCGACGCCAGCGCAGCGCTATGCGTCACTACCACCAGGATGCTGTGGTGCTGGCGCTGAAGTTCGAGAAGCAGCGTGGCCACTGACGCCGCGGTGTCGGGGTCGAGATTTCCCGTCGGCTCGTCGCACAACACCAGCTTCGGCTCGCGAATCAGTGCACGGGCAATGGCCACGCGCTGCTTCTCGCCGCCCGACAATTCGGCCGGCCGATGTTCGATGCGCGAGGTCAGCCCCACGCGCTCAATCAGCATGCGCGCACGCTCGAGATCGGCGCCACCGCGCTTCTCGGCCACCAGTGTCGGCACCAGCACGTTCTCGATCACCGAGCACTGCGGCAGCAGGCAGTGGTCCTGGAACACGAAGCCGATCTCCTTGTTCCGGAACTCAGCGATACCAGTGGGGGACAACGTAAACGGGTTACGACCATCAAGCGTCACGCTACCGCTCGTCGGCGCCTCCAAGGCACCGAGCAGATACAGCAGCGAACTCTTGCCGCTTCCCGACGGACCGGTAATGGCTGCGGCGTCGCCCGGCGATAGCGACACGTTCACGTCGTTGAGGACCGACAGCGGACCTCGCGGCGTGTCGTAGCTCTTGCTGACGTG
>CADEEX010000089.1:5567-6918 GCA_902826465.1 uncultured Acidobacteriota bacterium | reverse complement strand
TCCGACCACAACGCGAACAGACCGTCCGCCAGGCTCGCCGGATCGTCGACGCCCACGAGCAGGCCGCCGCCCGTCTTCTCGACCACCTCGGTGAAGGCGCCGCGTCGCGGCTGTACCACTGGCACTCCGGCGGCCATCGCTTCAATCAGGAACATGCCCTTCGGCTCATCGTACGTCGCCGGCACCGACAACAGGTCGAGTTCCCGCAGAAAGCCGAGCTTGCCCTCGCGATCGAGCTCCCCGTCGTAACTGAACTCGTGCGCGAGCCCGGCGTTGGCCAGAATCTGGCGGACGGAATCGAGATAGGGCGACGGCCCCGGCGCAATGTAGCCAGCGGCGCGCAGGCGCGTCGGCGCATCGCCCACGCGCTTCTTGAATCGCACGTACGCGTCGGCCAGTACGTGCAGCCCCTTCTCGGGCGCCACCCGCGCAAAGTAGCCCACCGTGAACACGTCAGAGCGACGCGTGCCGACGCCGTAGCCGTCCATCCTGATGCCGAGCGGCACCACCGCCATCTTCGCGTCGGGAATCCGGAACAGCTCGCTCATGTAGCGCGCGCAGTAATCGCTGACCGCCACAAAGCGGTCAACGTGCCGCACCTGCTCGCGAATCAGCGCCAACGCCTGGTCGCGGTACCTGGGCAACAGGCCGTTCAGAAACAACTCTTCGCCCTGCAGCGTGCAGCACACCGGGCGGTTGACCGCGCGCCGAAGCGGCGCGGCCAGCGAAATGAGGAGCGAGTTGGGAATGTTGATCACGTCTGGCAGCGGCTCGGCGTGAATCCAGTCGACCAGCTTGTCGAACTCTTTCCTGAGGACTCCGCTCTCGCCCTGCAGCATCGACACCGTCAGGTCGCCAAGCAGGCTCGCATCGGTCGACATCGCCCGGTTGGCGAACGCGCCTATCACCCACGGCGAATCCCACAGCCGATCGAGGAACCGCGGCGTCTTACGAAAGAACGACGAATACTGCTGCAGATACACGCTGATGCCGCCGAACAGCACCCGGTCGGCGCTGACGTTCTCCTCGTCGGTGCGTGTCGGCGTATAGATCGGCACCAGCGAAATGTCCTGTCCGCGCTTCAACAGCTCGGCCGCCAGGGCGTTGTCGCGGAAACAGCTGCCGCAATACATCCCGGCGGCGCCAGCGGTGATCGACAGGATGCGCACGATGGGCTCTGCGGCTACACCGCGATTGATGCCTGCTGGAACGCGCGCGGACGGAACAGGAAATCGACGATGTTGCCTTCGTGCGGCTGGAGCCAGTTGAGCGAGGTCGTCGGCACCGGGCCGAAGTTGAGGCGATCGATGTGTACGGCGTCGAGCAGCTTGCGGCGCAGCGCCGAGTTCTC
>CADEEX010000089.1:0-5467 GCA_902826465.1 uncultured Acidobacteriota bacterium | reverse complement strand
TCGGCAATGGCTTCCGCAATCTCTTTCGTATGCCGGCTGGCCCAGATGCCAGACGCGTTGATGCAGCCGCGGCCGCCGTTGGCCGCAACGCTATCGACCAGCAGGTCGAGATAATCGCGCCACCGGTCTACCACATCGTCGCCGAGCAGAATCTTCGAGAAGCCCGGTCCGTGCACCTGCACGCGGGGGTTGCCGCGGTGCTGATCGACCGCTGCCTGCCCACCGAACATCATGCTGCGTCCGCATTTCTCGAGAACCGCGGCGCCGACGTCGTGCTGGCCCGGGTAGATCGAGATCGATTCACGCGGCACGCCGGCCGCGAAGAACGCCTCGGCGATGCGATACGGCGTCCACGGTTCCTGGGAACCAGGCTTCAGCACCAGACCAAGCTGCAGCGGAATGACCGGAAGCCACAGCGTGTGCACGCCAGGCGAGTTCGACGGCAGCACCAGGCCGAGCACCGGACTCTGCGCCTGATAGCTGATCGGCACGCCGCCCTCTTCGCCATGACCGTCGCGAAGCACGTCGAGATTCAGTTCACGGGTGAGCGCCGCCAGAATGCGTCGCATCTCGGTGAGCACGAACCCGTTCTTCTTCATGTTGGCGCGAGCCAGCGTCTCTGGCAGCCCGGTCGTGGCCGACTGCGCACGCACGAACTCCTCTGGCGTCTGCGATCCGTCGCCCATCGGCAAGGTGCCGTGCAGGTACAGCTCGCCGGCCTTGGCCACGCGGTCGATCAGTTCGCCAATCGGCATCGCGCGAAGCACATCGCGCGCCTGCTGCGCCTTGCGCATGTCGCGCTGCACCAGGCCACCGTTGGTGCGGCTGATACGCGCCACGGGCTCGCCGGTCGCGAAGTGCGTCACTTCGTCGACCTCCATGCTCGTATAGGGCTGCCCCCACCGGAGGGCTGGGATGTTTAACATAAATTGATACGGGCGGTTCCAGGGTTCCGGGGTTCCAGGGTTCCGGGTTCAGTAAACGCCGACGGTGGTGGTGGACGCAAAGCCGCGGTACGGGCGCACGCCACTCACGCCATCCCACGGATACTTTTCGTACGGCGCTTCGCGCTCGCCTTCGTCGCGTTCGAGGAAGCCCGGCACGAAGAACTCCTTCGTGAGCGTCGTCAGTCGCACGCGGCCGGTCTGGCCGTAGTCGACGATGCGATCGGGATGGTCGAAGTCGACGACCTCGATTACCGCCCGTGGCTGTGGTGCGTAGTAGGCGATTTTGTAGTCGTTGTGCGGACCGCTTGGGGCGCTGGCGGCGAGGCCCATGAGCGTGTTGCCGTAGGTTGGCGTCATGTAGGCGCCGTCGAGCAGCTCTTCGTGCGCGAAGCGGTTCCACTGCGGCGTGAACTCGGTGCCGCCGGAGAAGATGCCGGTGATGCCCATCTGTCGCAACGACGTCCCCATCGACTCGAGCTTCAGCGCCAGCGACTCGAGCAGCTTCGGCGTTGTAAACATGCAGCGGATGTCGTGCCCGGCCTGCAGAATCGTCACCGCCTGGTCGATGACGTGGTCCTTGTAGGCCTGCAGGTGGTCAGTCCACCCCTTCTTGATCAACTTGATGACCCAGCGCGGATCGAGATCGACGCAGAAGCTGATGCCGCCGCGATACTGTGCGAGGTGCTCCACCGACAGGCGCAGGCGGCGCGGTCCCGAGGGCCCAAGCATCAGCCAGTTCGCGCCCTTCGGGAACTTGTCGTCTGGCAGCGTCGCGCTGAACAGCTCGTAGTCGGTGCGGAAATCGGCGCAGGCGATACGCGTCTTCGGAGTGCCGGTGGTGCCACCGGTCTCGAAGACGTAGACCGGCTGGCCAGCGAGCCCCTTCGGCACCCACCGCCGCACCGGTCCGCCGCGCAGCCATTCGTCTTCGAAGGCACCGAGCAGGCGAAGGTCGGCGAAGGTCGTCACCCGGTCGCGAGGGTCCCACCCTAGCTTTGACGCGTACTCCAGCCAGAAGGGGCATCCGGTCTCGGGATCGAAGTGCCAGGCCACGGTTTCGCGCACGTGGGCGTCGAGCGCCACACGCGCCGCGTCTACCTGATTCTGCGTAGCCGCAGGGTTCGGAGTTTTGGTCGTCATCGAGTGATATCGCAGTATAGCCGCGCGGGTTGTAAGCGCGGACGGCCCGGTCGTGGTAGTACACATGCGCCACAACCAGACATGAAGATCGTCGTATCGACTTTTACGGTGCTCGCACTGTTTCTGTTACACCAGGACGTCTGGTTCTGGCGACAGGCCCGTCCGCTCGTGTTCGGGTTCCTCCCCATCGGGCTCTTCTACCATGCGGCGTTCACACTGGTGACGGCCGGCGCCATGGCCTTGCTGGTGCGCCTGCTCTGGCCGGCGGGGCTCGACACGGAAGGGCCGCCCGACCGATGACGTCGGCGCTGGTCGTCTTCGCCTACCTCGGCATCGTCCTCTACATCGGCGCCTTCGCGTTCCGCTCGCGCGCCTCGGGCGCCGAAGACTTCTTCCTGGCGGGCCGCTCTCTCGGGCCCGTGGTCTTCCTGCTGTCGCTGTTCGGCTCGAACATGACGGCGTTCTCCATCCTCGGCGCCTCGGGCCACGCCTTTGCCAACGGCATCGTCACTTACGGACTGATGGCGTCCTCGTCGGCGCTGATCATTCCTGTGTGCCTGCTCGTGATCGGCACCCGGCTGTGGTCGCTCGGCAAGCGCCACGGCTTTATTACGCCGGTGCAGATGTTTCGCGACCGCTGGGAATGCGGGCACATCGGCACGGTCATCTTCACGCTTCAGACCGTGCTGCTCGTGCCCTACATCATCATCGCCGTGATTGGCGGCGGCACGACGCTGCGCGCCGTCAGTAACGGCGCAGTGCCGTTCTGGCTCGGCGGCGCTATCGTCTCGATCGTCGTTATGACCTACGTGTTTGCTGGCGGCATGCGTGGCACGGCGTGGGTGAACGCCTTCCAGACGGTGCTGTTCCTGCTGTTTGGTGCCGTGGCCGTATCCGTCGTCGCGGTCGGCATGGGCGGATTCAGCAGTGCCATGGAAGGATTGTTCGAGGTGCCGGCCACCGCCACGCTGCTGACGCGCGAGCGTGTCTCACCGCTCTATTTTTTCAGCTACACGTTCATCCCTCTGTCGTCGATCGCGTTTCCGCACATTGCGATCTTCTGCCTGACGGCGAAGCGCCTGGCACACTTCAAGAAGACGATCGTCTTCTATCCGATCTGCATGCTCCTGATCTGGCTGCCGTCAGTATTCCTTGGCGTCGTCTCGAACAGTGCGACGACGGTGCCGGCGATCAGGGCCAAGCTGGACGCGCGTGCGGCACTCAGCGCCGGCGGACCGACGCTCCCTGCACAGGAACGCGATCGGCTTCGCGCGCAGTCGAGCGGAGACGATGTGATTCTTCGGCTGGTCGAAGGATTCGCACCTCCCCTCCTGGCCGCATTGCTCGCCGCCGCGGTGATGGCGGCAGTGATGGCCAGCGACTCGCAGATTCTCGCGCTGTCGACGATGTTCACGGAAGATGTGTTTGCGTACTATGGCGGCCTGAAACGCTATGGCGACGCCGCACAGGTGCAAACCGGACGGCTGTTCGTGATCGGGCTGACGCTTGTCGCTTATCTCATCGCCCTCAGGGTGCCGCAGTCGATCTTCGACCTGGCCACGCAGTATTCGTTCGCTGGCTACGCGGCGATGTCGCCGCTGCTGGTGGCGGCCCTCTTCTGGCGTGGCAGCACGAAGTGGGGCGCGCTCGCCAGCACGCTGTGGATTGCCGGGGCCGTGGCATTGGTGGCCTGGGTGCAGACCGTGGTGCCGACGCCGCCGACGGGGACGATCGTCCCGGTCTTCGGTGTCGGCGGCATGAACGTGGTGACGCGCGCCACCACCGGCGCGATGGTGTTCGGGATGTTGCCCGTCGTGCCCATGACCCTGATATCGGCATTCCTGATGATCGCCGTGTCGGCACTGACGCCGGCGGCACGTCCGCGTCAGGCCACGTTGGCGAGATACTTTGCGTGACAGCCCACAGACAGAGACGCTCATGAACACTTCCGCCTCGTCGTCTTCGCCTTCGTCGCCTGCACCGCTCACTCCACTGCAGTGGTTGATCTGTGCCGTTGCCGCGCTCGGCTTCGCCTTCGACTCCTACGAGCTGCTGATGCTGCCGATCATTGCCAGGCCGGCCCTCGCCGAACTGCTGCATGTGGCGCCCAACAGTCTCGAGGTGAACGCGTGGGTCGGCACGCTGCAATACGTGCCGGCGGTGGCGGGTGGCATCTTCGGCCTGCTCGGTGGCTACCTCACCGACCTGTTCGGCCGTCGGCGCGTGCTGGTGTGGAGCATCCTGCTCTACGCGTTCGGCGCGCTGTTCGCCGGACTCGCCACCTCGGTCGGCTGGCTGCTGTTCTGGCGTTGCTGTACGTTCGTCGGCGTCTGCGTCGAGTTCGTGGCGGCCGTGGCGTGGCTGTCGGAACTCTTCCCCCATCCCGTGCAACGCGAGCGCGTGGTCGGCTACACGCAGGCGTTCGGCTCCATCGGCGGCATCATGGTGACCGGCGCGTACTACATCGTCGTCACCTACGGCACATCGTTTCCCGCGGTCGCCGGCGGTCACGAAGCGTGGCGTTACACGCTGCTCTCGGGCGTCATTCCCGCGCTGCCGCTCATCGTCATCCGTCCGTTCCTGCCGGAGTCGCCAGGGTGGATCGCTCGAAAGAAGGCCGGCACGCTCAAGCGTCCGAGCTTCGCCGAGCTGTTCACACCAGAATTCCGTCGCACGACGATTGTCACCACCATCATGATGGCGTGCGCCTACGCCGCCGCCTTCGGTGCCATTCAGCAGATGCCGCGCATCGTGCCGGGACTCGAGGAAGTGCGGACACTGGCGCGGACGGCGCAGGAGCAGACCATCAGCGGTGTGCAGTCGTTCCAGGAATTCGGCGGACTGGCTGGACGCATCGTGCTGGCGTTCCTCGCGGCGATCATCGTCGGACGCCGGCGCCTGCTCTATGTGTTCCAGGTGCCTGGGCTCGTGCTCCTGCCGGTCGTCTTTCTCGCGACGCCGGTCGAGGGCTTGACGATGGCGAAGTGGGGCATCTTCGTGGTGGGTATGGCGACCATCGCGCAGTTCAGTTTCTGGGGAAACTACCTGCCGCGCGTCTATCCGATTCACCTGCGCGGCACTGGCGAAAGCTTCGCGGCCAACGTCGGGGGGCGGATGATCGGCACCTGCGCCGCGCTCATCACCACGAGCCTCGTCCCGTCGATGCCAGGCACCGCCGTGCCGATCAAGCTGGCGTACGCCGCCGCGCTTGTCGGCACCACCGCCTATGTGATCGGTTTCATCGCGAGTTTCTGGCTGCCGGAGCCGAAGGAAGCCGACCTGTCGGAGTAGAGCTGCCGGAGCCCGGCGTGTAGTCGGCGGCGGCGATCCGAGTCGCAGGTTCGGGAAGCCGTCCGGCGCTCACTCTCCTTCGGATTGGC
>CADEEX010000088.1 GCA_902826465.1 uncultured Acidobacteriota bacterium | reverse complement strand
CACCTGGGCCATGTCGAGCATCTTCTCGACGAGCGCCGGCGGCGTCGGCACCCACTGCACGTCCTTCCCCGGCTGGTTCAGTCGTGGCGCCGCCGGTGGCTCCTGCTGCGCGGTCAACGACAACGCCGCCGAGGCGACGACGCACATCGCCATGAGCGGTCGAATCCACCCTCTCTGTCGCAATATCCGCATCGCCGCATGATAACTGGCGACCGCCGCCGTGCTCTACGCGCAACGGCCGACACCACGCTCGCCGGTTCAGCTCGTGCCCTGACGCTATTGCTCCTCAGCGAAGAGGCGCACCGGCAGCACGCGCCTGAATTCCAGGAAGTCTTCGTCTGTCGTCAGGATGGGACATCGGCAGCGTTCGGCAATGGCGCACAGCAGAAAATCGGTATTCGAACCCTGAATCCCTTCCGCGCGACAGAGGTTGAAGCAATCTGCCGCCCGCTCGTGGTCGGCTGACGTCATCGGCTCGTCAGAAAAAGCCCGCAGATGGTCGCGGAGTCGCTCGAAGGCCACCCGATCGCGAATGCCACTGAGCAGTTCTTGCCGGACAGGACCGACAATGGCCGCGCGTCCGTGGGCCACCAGGCGGCGAAGTTCGTCGACCGCCGGGTGGGCCGGAGCCCGCCGCCGTAGCGCGAGAGACCAGACCGAGGTGTCGATGAGCACCTTCATGAACGCCGGCGCTGCTTCTTGTAGTCGTACTTCGGGTCGTAGTCGATGGTCCCGAACAGGTCCACGACGCGCGCCTGCTTGCGCCGGCCGATGTACTCCTGCAGCGCCTCAGTCACCGTGGCTTTTTTGGTGGCCTGACCACCCACTCTCAAGGCTTCCTCAAGCAGCTTGTCGTCGAGTGCAAGGTTCGTTGCCATCCACACATGCTACTACACATCATCATGTGTAACGGTTGGCTCCCTCCCCCACGCCTTGAGCGCGGCGGTGTTCCAGGACCTCACTCGAGCCGCCTGAGGGGCGGCGCGCACATTTCCCCGCCGGTGCGAAGCATTCCGCACCGCTGCAGGCGCCCGGCAGCGCCCGTCGTGCCTTAGGCACCGCCCACGTGCGGACTGCCGCCGGTCCCCTCATGGCATCGCGCTTGCCCTGTGGAGGCCATGACCACCTCGGCCCACCCCTGTTCGCAGCCATGATCCGCCACATCCTCTGCCCCGTGGACCACTCGCAAGCCGCGGAGCACGCCGTCGAACAGGCGGCAGCGGTCGGCGCGTCTGTCGGTGCACGCCTGACGCTGCTGCACGTCGTGCCACCGCTCCAGATGGCGTTTCCCGATGGCACCACCGCGCTGCTCACGGAACTCCGCCCTCAGGACGAACAACAGATCAGGGTGTGGATGGACGAGTACCGTCGAGTCGCCGAGCAACGTGGCGTAACCACGGAGTTGGCAATCGTCACTGGCCGTCCCGATGACGCGATCGTGGCGCACGCGGCCACCAGTGGCGTTGACCTCATCGTGATGGCGACGCACGGCTACGCCGGAATGAAGCACCTCCTGCTTGGGTCAGTCACCGAGCGAGTGCTGCGTCAGGCGTCCTGCCCGGTTCTGACCGTCCCTCCGCATGCCGAGGCCGTGAGGCGCGGACCATTCACACGCGTGCTCTGTCCGATCGACTTTTCCGACTGTTCGCTGCGTGCACTCGAGTTCGCGATGACCACGGCGCAGACTCGCGGCGCAGAGCTGTTACTCGCGCACGTGCTCGAATGGCCGTGGCCTGAACCGCCGGCGCCGAACTTCGACGACCTCCCCGCGCAGGAAGCGGCGGCACTGACACGTTTCCGCACGCAACGCGAAGAGAGTGCCCGGCGCCGTCTCGTCACCCTCGAGCCGGAAGGCTGGCACGACCGCTGCCGGTCGCTGGTGTTGCACGGCACTCCTCATGTGGCACTGCTGCAGTTCGCCGCGGATCGCCAGGTAGACGCCATTGTGCTGGGGATCACCGGTCGAAACGCGGTGGACCTCGCCGTCTTTGGCTCGACGACCAATCACATCATTCGCCGGGCCGAGTGTCCGGTCATCACCGTCAAGGCGTAAGACAGGATCCGTCATGTCGAGTTTTGTTCGCCGCATCGCCGGAGCCATGGCACTCAACCCCAGGACGTTCGAGGAAGTCGAAGCGGACCAGAGCGCCGGCGCCCAGGCGCTCATGGTCGTGCTTTTTTCCGCGCTGGCGGGAGCGGCCGCGGCACGGGGCCTCGGCGCCCGTACTTCGGAATTGCCCACCCTCGTGGTGCTCGGGTTGATGGACTGGGCGGCCTGGGCGGTGTTGACCTATCAGATCGGCACCCGGATTCTGCCCGTCCCAGACACGCGCAGCGACGTCGGCGAGTTGCTGCGCACCATCGGATTTTCGACCGCGCCTGGCCTCCTGGCGGTGATTGGCGTCGTACCGGCACTGTCGAAACCGGTCGTCGTGGTGACGACACTCTGGATGCTGGCGGCGATGGTCGTGGCCGTCCGCCAGGCACTCGACTTTCGGAGTACCGCCCGGGCAATCGCCGTCTGCGTCTTCGCGTTCGTGCTGTCGGTGCTGTTGATGATGTTACTCGGCTCGATCCTCACGCCTGTCCTGTCGAGGATGTCGTGAACAGGCGCTAGGCGGACGTTCTCATGCCGTGCACATCGAGCGCGTGCTCGTCACCAAGCGGCACGATTCTTTTCACGACGAGTCGCGGCTCATCGCCGCCCATTCGCTCGGCGCACACCGCCGCCAGACAGTCGTCGCCGACGGCGAACTGCCACAGATGCCAACGCTCGGGCGAGTCGCCCAGGTCGCCATCCATCGCCAGCGCAACGTGCCGGTCGCCGACAAACTGCACACTGAACTTGTGCAGCGGCACCGACAGGCCGATGGCGCGCGCCTTCACATACGATTCCTTGAGCGTCCAGTACTCGAAGAATCGTTGGGGCTGACGGTCTTTCGGAAGCACGCGCAGCGCCGCCGCTTCGGACGGCGCGAAATACCTGTCGGCGATCTCTACCGGTGCCGGACGGACACGCGTGTTTTCGGTGTCGACGCCAAGCGCGCGTCCATGCGACACCGCCAGCACAATGAGATTCGCCGTGTGCGAGATGTTGAACGACAGGTCGCTCGCGCCGGGATGGTCGTTGGCAATTTCCGGCCGGCCATGCGCGTTCGCGACGAACGTCCATTGCGCCGGTGCCACATCCACGTAACGAGACAGCACCGTCCGCACCAGCGCGCGCGTCACGAGATAGCGGTGCTGATCGCGCGGGAAGACGAATCGCCACCGCCGTTGCTGCTCGTCGTGGCTCAGCAGCTGTTCGTACTGCTCCAACAGCGCCTCCTCGCAGATCTCGTCCGCGAACGCGCACCACACATCGATCGAGCGCGAGGCGAGCGCGAACGTCAGCCGGCTGTCTCCAGAGTCCTGGTCCCCAGCCGGATCGAGCTTTCCAGCAGCACCCCGAGTGGACCGGCAAACTCCTGGAACTTCGCTTCATCGTCCGCCGTGAACGGCTGATCGTCGCGCCGATTCAACAACTGTGCGACGGCACAAATATGTTTCCTTCGGTCGTACACGGGCATGCACAGAATGCTCCTCGTCCGGTACCCCGACTGGCGATCGACGCTCTGATTGAAGTCCGGGTGCAAGTAGGCGTCCGGAATATTCATGGTCTGCCCGGTCGTTGCGACACGTCCCGCAATGCCCGTATTCAACGGGATCTCAATGACGAGCGCCTTCTCTTTCCCGGCGTGCGCAATCTTCGACCGCAACACCTGCTGGTGCGGGTAGACCTGATACAGCGTCGCGCGATCGGCATTCAGCATGTCTCGAATACGCGCGGTGGCGGCGGTCAGCACTTCATCGCCCAACGCTTCGATCGCTTCCTCCTCGACCAGGTCCGCTGTCCGTAAGAACTGTTCGAACTCTGACGTCACCTGCTCGAGCAGCTCCGTAAATCGCTGATCGGACAGCGACGACACGTGCTTGACCAGTTCGCCCTTGCGATGCAGCTGCGCAAACGCCCCGAGCAGATTCTGTGTGTTCGCCGTCATGCCTGACGTGAACGAGGAGATGCGACCATCCTCGAGGGTCATGATGCGATCGGCGATGTCGAGGATGCGATTGTCGTGCGTCACCATCAGGATGGCGCACGACTGTTCTTTCGCCAGGTTGTGAAGAATGTCCACGACTTCGCGTCCCGATTTCTTGTCGAGCGACGCCGTCGGCTCATCGGCCAGCACCACCTGCGGACGGTTCACCAGCGCCCGCGCGATCGCCACCCGCTGCTTCTGGCCCCCGGAGAGCTGCCGTGGGTGTTTGTCGACGTGATCGCCCAAGCCGACCGCGGTCAGCATCTCGACGGCGCGGTCGCGACCGCCCTCGCGTGTGACACGGGGGTCGAGCTGGAGGGCCATTTCCACGTTTTCGCGCGCGGTCAAGGCAGCCAGCAGATTGTGCTGCTGGAAGATGAAGCCGATGTGCCGACGAATCGCCGCCAGCGTTTTGGGACTGCCCCCGCTCAGCTCGGACGACAGCGTCTGGAGGCTGCCTTCTTGGACCGTGCGAAGCCCGCCGATGAGCGTCAGTAGCGTGGTCTTGCCGGACCCGGACGGTCCGGTGGCAATGACGATCTCCCCCGGGAGGATATCGGCAGTGATATCGAAGAGGATCTGCCGCCGCAGCGCTCCGGATCCGAAGTAGTGATTGACGTTCCGGATCCTGATGAGCGGTTCCATCACCACGCCTTCGCGGGATTCACGGCCCACCCGCACCACCGACGGGTGGTGGTCAGGCGAGCGGCCACGGGAGCGAACGTGCCTTGGGCTTTTCCCGGACGACGATCACCACCGGCTGGGCCGACGCCGAAATCGAACCGGAGGCCCGCAATTCCTCGAGCAGGCCCTCGACCTCGTCCATCAACTTGCCACGTCCCTCGCGCAACTGCTTGATCTGCTTTTTGCGCTTCTTCCCGATGTCGACGATGATCGGAGCACCATCGGAAACCGTCTCTGCGACCTTGCTGGCATCAGCGATAGCGGGCATCATAATCTCCCCGACAAACGTGGCAAGAATGGATTGGTGCGGATGATAACAGCTATCCGACGGCTTGTCGCGTCGGCCCGCCTATAGTAGGCTCGGCCGACCTGTCGTATCCGCGCGTCGAGCCGAAAAGGAGTCACATGGACATCGCCAACGTGAGCAAGTCGATTCGTCGAATCTCCGTGTTGCAACGGGATCCATCTGGCGCCGTGACCCCGGTCGTTCTGTATCAGCGCAGCCGCTCCAAGAAGAAGGGCACACGCGGCTTCGTCGTTCTGGAGCGCGCCACACGCCGCATCATGAAGGCGCAGCGCAGCGCGGCGGATTCCTACCTCTCGCGCCACGACCAATCCAACAGGAAGCGACGGGACGGCTGGATTCGAGACCTTCCCATCAATGTGGCACGCGCTGGAGAGCACGTGCGGAAAGAACTGAAGCTGCCCCTCATGCCGTAACCGGCGCGCCGTTCTATCAGAACACCTCTGCGGGATCAGCGGCCTGCACGCGCCGCATGGCGAGAGCCGCTGACAGCCCGCACATCGCCACCGTGAACACGAACACCAGACCGGCGAGCCTGAACGTCATCTCGAGCGGAAGGTCGGTGAGCTTCGCCGTCTGGACGTAAAGGACCGAGGACAGGAGAAGGCCCGGGATGTAGCCGAGGACCGACAAAATCAGCGATTCCTTCAGCACGACCAGATACAAGTAGCGGTGGCCGTAACCGATGGCTTTCAGCGTCGCGTACTCCGACAGGTGATCGGACACGTCAGTGTAGAGAATCTGGTACACGATGATCGCCCCGACCATCACACCCATGATGGCGCCAAGGCCGAAGACCACTCCGAGCGGTGTCACGGTCGCCCAGAACGATTCCTCCATCGCCATGAGCTCTGACTTGGTCACGATCCGCACGTCCTTCGGGAGGAAGGCTTCGAGCTGCGCCTGCACCGCCTCCGGCGACGCACCCGGCTTCAGGCGAATCAGACCGAGGTCGATCGTCGCCTGGTCGCGGTAGGGAACGATTCGCAGAAAATTCTGATCGCTCGTGACAACGTTGCCCAGGGTGCCGAAGCCGATCCCGAGCTGAAACGCTCCGGCGACGCGGACACGCCTGCCGTTCAGTTCGGTCACGATCGGCTTGTTGTCGCGCAGGAAATCGCGAGTCGCGCCGAACCGCTGGACATGGGAACGAAGGTCGAAGAGCACGGTGTCTGGTTCCTCGAGCTTGTCCAGCTGCTCGGCGACGCCTGCTGCGGTGAAGGCGCCGGTGCGAGGATCGAACCCGAGCACGAGCAGCATGCTTTCTTCCAGCGTGGCCGGATCCTTCCAAGGGATCAGGGCCATGTATAACGGGACGACCGATGCGACGTCGTCAACGGCCAGCGCCTGGTACAGCCGGCTGGAGCTGAAGTTCTTGGTGGCCTCGAGGTACTCATACTGCGGGCTGAGCATCACGAGGTCTGCGTCCAGCCTCGCATAGTGCAACACCGCAGCATCGAGCACGACGCCGCGCAGGCCAAGCTGCATCAGCATCAAGACAACGGCGAACGCAATGCCCAGGACCGCAGCCGCGAGCCGCCGCTTTTCGTTGCGGAGCTGACGCCAGGCAAGCGGGACGCCGGCCACGTGTGCTACTGAACGTTCAGGCGGACTTCCACCTGCGCGTGAATCAAGCGTTCGGCAACGGTGCTGTCGTCAAGCGCGATCTTCACTTCGACGATGCGGGTCGTCGCCAGCGTCCGCGGATTGTCGAAGGTCGAGGAGTTGCGCGCCACGTCCCGTCCGATCCGGGTGACGGCGCCTTCGAGGGCGCCGGCGATGCCGGCGCCGGTAATCCGGGCGCGCTGCCCGAGGGTGACGCGGTCGATGTCGCTCTGAGAGATTTCCGCGACCACATACATTCTTTCGGTATTCGCGATCTCCACCAGACCGCTCGGTCCCACGTCAGCGCCGGGCCAGGCATAGACCTTCAGCACGCGGCCGTCGATTGGTGAGCGGATGGTAGCGGCGTCATATTCGGCGCGGGCACGAGCGACATCGGCTTCGGCTTCTGTCACCTGCGCGGCAAAGACCTCCAGATCGACGGGACGGACTTCTTCGATCGCACGAAGCCGCTCTTTGCCGCTGTTGAGCAGCTGCTGGCGGGTATCGACCAGGAGACGCGCCGAATCGAGCCCGGCGTCGGTCCCAATCGCGTCGTCGTGGAGCTTCTGCGCGCGGCGCAGCTCGGATTGCGCGTTCACGAGTTCGATTTCCATCCGGGCGATTTCGGTCTGCTGGGCAGCGACCTCCGCGGTCTTCGCCGTGCCCGCGCGTGCCTGCGCCAGCCGGGCCCGAGCCGAACCTGCGCGCGATTCCGCCTGGCGGAGCATCGCTGCGAGTTGGTTGCTGCTATCGAGAATTGCGACGATGTCGCCGGCGCGGATCAGATCTCCCTCTTTGATACGGAGGTCCTTGACGATGGATGCCTGCCCTGACAGCGACCGGGCGCTCAGCCGCACGCTGCCGTCTTCAGGTTCGATGTAACCCAGGCCGGCAACACCCTTGGGGGGGGCCGGCGCCACCGCCGGCGCCGGCGACACCCGCAGGTATCGCGCGAGGAACACGGCCGAGGCCGCAACGATCGCGACGGCGAGGAGCAGCGGTGCGACCTGCGCGCGCCTCATCGCCCCTCCGGTATCACGGAGGCCATGAGGCTGATTCCTGCGCGATGGTGACGAAATGAAATTCCGGTCAGAAAGCCGGATATTAACCTATTCCTGCTCGGCAGGCGATGTCGGCGCACGAACCTTACGGCAATGCGCGACTCCGCGCGTATACTAGCCGCGTTCCAGGCGACAAATCAGCCGGCGCGCCTCCGCGTCCACTCCCGTCGGGGCTTGTTCCTTCTTCGATAGATGACGACCACGCCGCAGGGTGATCCGGATCTCACACACGACCTCCGGTCCGGACCCCAGCCTCAGGAGGCACCCGCGGCCACCCGGCAGCCGGGAATCCTGGCGGCTCTGCCCCGCCGCTCCTTCCTGAAGCTTACGGCCATCGACAACGCTCCGCCCCAGATGAGGACGGTCGCGTTCCAGGCGAGTCGTGCAACCGTTTTCCGGCGTCTGTTCGTCTGGCTCGGCATCTTCCTGCGCTTCGGCGCCGCCGTCATCTGGGACTCGCTCAGGCGCGCCAGCACTCCCGCGCAGCGGGCCATTCGCCTGCGGACGATCTTCGAACGCACCGGCGGCACCTACATCAAGATCGGGCAGCAGCTGGCCGCTCGTCTCGACCTGGTGCCATGGGAATACGGCAGCGAGCTGTCGGGCATGCTCGATCGCGTTCCGCCGTTTCCGGCCAGCCAGGCGATTGCGCTGATCGAGCAGACCACCGGAAAGCCGGTCGCGGAAACATTCGAGCGCTTCGACCCATCGCCGGTGGCGTCGAGCTCCGTGGCGTGCACCTATCAGGCGATCCTTCGCGGCGGCGACAAAGTCGTCGTGAAGGTGCGGCGGCCAGGCGCCGGCGAGCTGTTCATGGCCGACATGACGGTGCTCGATTGGCTGGCCAAGGCGCTCGAACTCCTGACCATCTTGCGCCCTGGTCGTACGCACAGCATGCGGCGCGAGCTCCGCGACGCCCTCGTGGAGGAGCTCGACTTCGTTCAAGAAGCTCGCTACATGAACCTGTTTCGCCGGACGGCTCGGAAATCCGGCAAACGGTTCTTCACCGCCCCCCGCGTCCACTTCGAGCTCAGCGGCGAACAGGTCCTCGTGCAGGAGTTTGTCTCCGGGATGTGGCTCTGGGAGCTGGTCGCCGCCGTTGAACAGAAGAACCAACGGGTCCTCGAACTGGCGCGACAGCTCGACATCGAACCGGAGACCATTGCACGGCGCCTGACCTTCATCAACTACTGGGGCTGGCACGGCAGTTTCTTCTTTCGCGCCGAGCCGCACCCGGATCGCATCATCATCGGTGCGGGTGGAGTCATAACCTTCATCGATTTCGGATCGGTGGGGTCCATCAACAAACCCAAGCGTCGTGCGCTTCAGCAGAACATGTACTACGCGTTGAAGCGGGACCCGCTGAACATGGCGAGGGCGTCGCTGATTCTCATCGAGCCCTTGCCTGCGGTCGATCCGAACGTGCTCACGAAGGAACTCGAAGCGAGCAACTGGGAAATGCTGTTCGCGTTCGAAACCCGTCAATCGGGCGAGGGACGGTTTACGCGGACCTCGGCGCTACAGTGGATTGGCCTCATCCGACTGGCGCGTCGTTTCAGGATCGCGATCGATTTCAGCGTTCTGCGCCTCCTTCAGGGCAGCGTGATCTACGACACGCTGGCCGTCCGGCTCGATCCCGACATCAACGTCATCAACGAATACCGCCGCTTCGCCAAGTACAGGGCCGCGCGCTCGCGACGACGTGCCGTCCGCCGGTTAGAGAAGAAGGGGTCGAGATTCCCACAGCAGCGTGGCTACCTGCGCATCGAACAGCTCGTCGACACCGGCGAGAGTCTGTTCTTCAGGCTCAGGCATGCCCTGGCGATTCCGCGCGCGAACTTCAGCTCGCTGATGAGCAAAGGGGCTGTCGTCGTCTACACCTTGATCCAGACCGGTGCCCAGCTGCTGCTGCTCTCAGGACTGACCACCGCGGCGATCGCGGCGGCCGCGTTTGCCGCGACGGGGCAACGCCTCGATGTGCGCGATGCCTTTCGCGACGCGGTGACGCTCATCGCGTTCCGCGTTGCGGCCGTCTTGCTCGTGTTCATCAACACCAGGAAGATGCTGTTCCGCATGGACGACAGGGACCGATAGGTGGAACCCACTCCCGCGCCAGCCATGGCCGACCGTTCGCTCGCGTCCGTCCTGCAGCCGATCCCCCGGCGAGAGCCGATCATCGTCGCGGCGGCCAGATCGAGCGCGCTGCCGATGATCGAGGCGCCGACATTCAAGGCCGGTACCTGGCGATCACTCGCGCGGCTCTTTGCCTGGCTCTCCTTTATCGGCGCTCTCCTCGGCGCACACGGGTGGGACTGGCTGCGCCGGCGCAACAACCCGAGGCAGCGGGCGGTCCACCTCCGGCTGCTGCTGGAGAAGGCCGGCGGCACGTTCGTCAAGATCGGTCAACAGCTGTCCATCCGCGTCGATTTGTTGCCGGCGGAGTACTGCGCCGAATTGTCGAAGATGCTCGACCGCATGCCGGCGTTTCCGCTCGAGGAGGCGCTGGCCGTGGTCGAACGAACCACCGGCAAGCCGTGGCACGACGTGTTCGCCGTGTTCGATCCGGAGCCGGTGGGCTCGGCGTCAATCGCCTGCGTCTACCAGGCGACGCTGAAGGATGGCACCAAGGTCGCGGTCAAGATTCGTCGGCCGGGAATCGGCCAGATCTTCATGGCCGACTTCAGGGTGCTCGACTGGCTGCTCCGCCTGGCCGAGTTCCTGTCGGTCGTCCGTCCGGGGTTCACCGCCGGCCTTCGCCACGCGCTGAGGGAGACACTGCTCGAAGAGCTCGACTTCAGGAGAGAGGCTCAGTCCCAGGACATCTTCCGGAGGAATGCGCGCAAGAAGGCGCGAAAGCGTTTCTTTACTGCGCCCCGCGTCTACTTCGGTCTCTCAGGCGATGAGATGCTGGTGCAGGAGTTCGTCTCCGGCATGTGGGTCTGGGAGATCATCGCGGCGATCGAGCAGCAAGACCCGCAGGGACTGGCGATGATGCAGCAGCTCGAGATCGACCCGTCGACCCTGGCCCGGCGCATCCTGTGGACCGCGTTCTGGAGCACGGACGAGCACATGTTCTTCCATGCCGATCCGCACCCGGCCAACATGGTCGTTGGACAGGGCGGCGCGGTGACCTTCGTCGATTTCGGATCCTGCGGCTCGTTCAACGACGAGCAGCGCCGGGCGTTCTCACAAATGGCCGCCTGCATGAGCACGGCGGACGCCGAAGGCATGGCCCGGGCGACGTTGAAGCTGCTTGAACCGCTCCCACCCATCGATGTCTCCAGCCTGGTGAAGTTCCTCGAGGCAGAAATGAGGGTCGTGCTCTGCACGTTCAGCGTCCAGGCGAAGTACACCGAGTGGTGGGAACGCACATCGATCAGGCTGTGGCTGGCGATGGTCAAGGCGGCTCGGCACTACGGTCTGTCGATGAACCTGGATACGCTCAAGATGTTGCGCGCGTCGCTGCTCTACGACACCGTGGCACTGAGGCTGGACCACACGATCAGTCGACCCGGGTACTATCAGAAATTCATCAAGAGGGATCGGGAGCGCTGGGCTGCACAGCGCTGGCGGAAGCGCACGCGCCTCATGCGACGCGATCGGTTCCTGCACCTCGAAGCACTGGCCGAAGCCGGCGAGGACCTGATCAACCGTGCGCAGCAGTCGGTCGAGTCGCCGGTGCTGAACTTCGGAGCGGTGATCGAGAAGTGGGTATTTACCTTCAGCGCGCTGAGCCGAACGGTGGGGCGCCTGCTCGAGATCACCGGCGGCGCGGTGGCGATGCTCGTCGCCGTGAGGTACTTCCGATCTGACACGCCGCCGCAGCTCCTCGACGCGCTGTTGACGGTGCTGCGCAATCGCACGTATCAGGTCGTGGTCGTGGCGGTCGTCGTCCTTTACACTCGCCACATCGTCTTCAGGCTGACGGAACGCGACGTCAAGCCGCGAAATGCTGGACGATCGAGACCGAACGCCGATTCCGACTAGTGCCTCACGCGGAAGACCTCGCGCGTCCGCTCAACCTCTCCGGCGTGAGCCACGCGCGCCCGGCCCGGTGCCGCATGGTCCGAGGGCAGCAGCCAGGTAATCAGCGGCGACGTCATGAACGTCGTGATGAGGGCCATTAACACCATCATCGAGAAGACCACCGGCGACAGGATGCCGAGCTCGAGACCGATATTGAGCACCACGAGCTCGATGAGGCCGCGTGTGTTGAGCAGGACACCGAGTGCGGTGGCCTCCCGCCAGTTGAGCCCCATGGCCCGCGCCGCCACCACGGAGCCGCCACCCTTCCCGGCGATTGCCACCATCAGAATCAACGCGGCGTCGCGCCACAACGCCGGGCTGTCGATGAGTTGCACCGTCGTGCGCAGACCGGTGAACGCAAAGAACAGCGGCAGGAGCAGCGTCATCGTCACCGGCTCGATGCGGTCCACGAAGACCTGCTCGATGTGGGTCTCCTTCGGCATCATCAGGCCGGCGAAGAACGCGCCGAACAGCGCATGCACGCCCAGCGCTTCGGTGGCGACCGCCGACAGCAGCATCACCAGTAGCCCGACCGCCAGATCGTCGATCGATGCGCCAAAGCCTGGACCTCGCCGTCGCGAGTACCAGCGAAGCGCCGGCCGCACGATCAGGGCCATGATGGCCAGATAGCCAAACAGCAGCAGGATCCGGGTGACGAAGGCACGCGCATCCTCGGCGCGGACCAGCATCGTCACGCCTCCCAGAATCAGCCACCCGGTGACGTCGTCGAACGCCGCGCAGGCGATGGCAATCACCCCGACCTCAGTCGTCAGAAGACGATGATCGATGAGGATTCGTGCCAGCACTGGAAACGCGGTGATGCTCATGGCTGTCCCCATGAACAGCGCGAAGGGCAAGACGCCAACGCCGGCCGGGG
>CADEEX010000087.1 GCA_902826465.1 uncultured Acidobacteriota bacterium | reverse complement strand
GGTCGTTCAGAGCGCGGTAGGTCCAGTGCCGGCCATTGCCCGTGAGCGCCAGATGGTCTGGGAAGGCCCGTACGACCTCTTCGAAGCGCGCCGGAACAGTCTTCTCGAGATCGGCTCGGGTGAAGGGGAGCGCCTGGGGCGGGGCATCGGTGCGGAGCACAGCGTGAAGGCTAGTCTCGCGTCACGTTTTCGGCAACCCCTGCGCGCGACAGGCATGGCCTTCAGGATTCTGTGGGATGCTGGACGACGCGTGGCGTCCTCCTCGCCCCTCCAATCTGGTTCGGCGATCGACGCGGCGAGCGCCCTCATCGCCCGTCTCGAAGCGGTGTCGTTCTCGCGCTGGCATGCTCGGGTCACGGTCATCGTCGGCAGCGCCACATTTTTTGACGCCTTCGACATTCTGTCGCTGGCCTTCGTGCTGCCGGTGCTGGTGGGGCTATGGCAGATCAGCCCGGCAGACGTCGGAGTGCTCATTGCGGTCGGCTATGCCGGGCAGTTCATCGGTGCGCTGGCGTTCGGTGCGCTGGCCGAGTCGCGCGGCCGGATCCCGGCCGCCACGGCGTCGGTCGCGTTGATGGCGGTGATGAGCGTGGGCTGCGCGTTCGCCCCGAACTTTGCCACGCTGCTGGCGCTCCGGTTCGTGCAGGGGATCGGCATTGGCGGTGAAGTGCCGGTGGCCGCGGTGTATATCAACGAGCTGTCGCGAGCGCGCGGACGCGGGCGGTTCTTCATGCGCTATCAGCTGGTGTTTCCGATCGGCCTCATGATCACCGGGCAGATAGCGGCGCTGCTGGTGCCGTCGCTAGGGTGGCGGTTCCTGTTCCTGATCGGAGGAGTTCCCGGGCTGCTGATTGCGCTGCTGCTGCGTCGCCTTCCGGAATCGCCACGCTGGCTGATTGCGCAAGGACGGCTGGCCGACGCCGAAGCCATCGTCGAGACGATGGAGGCGAGCGCCGAGCGCACGGCGACGGTGGTCCCCGTCGTCAGGCCGGCGAACGCTGCGTCGCTGCCACCGGTTGCGGGGTCGCCGCGACCGAACGCCGCGCCAGGAAGCCGGTGGCGTGAACTCGTGTCGCCGCCGTATCGCCATCGCACGGTCGTCGTCTGGATGCTGTGGGGCAGTGCCTACTTCGTCACCAATGGCCTGAACAACTGGATGCCGACGCTGTACAACAGCGTCTACCACCTCACCCTGCAGCAGTCGCTCCGTGCCGGCGCCCTTACCAACTTCGCGCAGGTGATCGTGCTGATCGGATGCGCGTCGCTGATTGATCGCGTCGGTCGCAGACGATGGACGGTGGCCGCCTTCGGCATGGGCGGCCTGATGCTCGCGCTGCTCGGGAGTTCGACTGGCCACTCCGTGCAGACAGTGATTGCCCTGGTGACACTGAGCTATGGTGCGATTGGCTCGGTGAATACGCTTCTGTACCTCTACACCCCGGAGATCTATCCCACGCGCATGCGGATGATGGGCACCGGCGCCGCCACCTGCTGGCTGCGTCTGGCCTCGGCGGTGGCGCCGCTGCTGGTCGGCTACCTGGTGAGCACCCGGGGGCTGGCGTCGGCGTTTCTGATGTTTGCCGCCATGTCGATCGTCGGCGCGGTGGCGGCGACCAGGATGATTGGCACTGAGAACCGGCGTCTCGAAGACATCGCGTCATGACCTGGCCGATGCACCGTATAAGGTATGGTGATATGGTTTCACTATGGTCAAAGTGACGTTTACCTTCGACGATGCGACAGTCGTGGCCCTCAAGCAGGTCGCCAGCCGAGTCGGCAAACCCCAGAGCATGGTGGTGCGCGAAGCGATTCATGAATACGGCGCACGCGTCGGCCGGCTCACCGAAGACGAGCGTCGCCGGCAGCTCCGCGCGCTCGATGCCTTCGCCAAACAGCCACAGACGCGGACTGCAACCGCCACCGCGCGGGAGATCGCAGGCGTGCGCGCCGCACGGCGCCGCCGCGGCCGCGCTTCAGCATGATGCACCTCGATACGTCGGTGTTGATCGACGCGCTCACCGGACCGCGCCGCTCGATGCCGGCGCTTCGGCGTATCGTCGCCGACGGCGTGCGCGTGGCCGTGTCGTCGCTGGTGTTCTACGAATGGCGCCGCGGTCCCAGAACGGCGGCTGAACTCGCGATCGAAGCGGCGCTGCTTGCGCCTGAGGCCATGATCGCGTTTGGACCCGAGGAGGCCGCGCTGGCCGCGACGCTCTACGGACGGGTGTCGCGGCCACGTGGCCGCGAGATCGACCTGGCGATTGCGGCGTGTGCCCTCAGGCAGGGCGCCTCGCTCTGGGCCCTCAACACCAGGGACTTCAGCGATATCCCGGACCTAGCGTTGCATCGGCCCTAGCCGACCGGTCGCCGGACTGGTCAGCATCAGCGACAGCCCGCCGGTCGGCAGCACTGGCGGCGTGAGTTCGAAGGCCCGTTCCAGATCGAAGAGCGAGGCCCGGCCGCTCGCGGGACAACTGAGCGACGACAACAGCGGCAGCGGACATGCCGGCGCCGCGTCGATCGCCATCAGCGGATACTTCTTCATCGCAAACGCGAGGCTGGCGTCGAGCCCCGCCGCGGCACCGGGCGCCTCGCCGTCGACCGCGTGGAGCGCCGTCAAGAGGGCGCCCACCGTGTCGCCGGTGACGGTCGGATACTTCAGCGTATTGACCAGCGAGGCGACGCGCGTGGCCGGCGTGGCTCCGGCCCGACTCGGCTCGCTGATGATCCGCGCGATGGCGGCTCTCGCGTGCGCCGGCGTCGGCGCCCATGCCGCGAGCGCCGGCAAGGTGCCGCCCTTTGGGCCTTCCGGTCGGGCGCCCAGCGCATAGGCGGTGGCGGTCAGCGCATTGATGCGATCGACGTCGTTCGCCGCGCCGAGCGACTGCGCCACCGTCGCCAGCGAGGGCATCACTTGCCCGCCGCTCAGGCGTGCGACGACCGCTTCAGCGGCCGCCTGCAGCGTCTGCAGTTGACTGGCGTAGAGCGTGCTCTCAATCGCGGCGATCAGCCGGGGGAACAGCGCATCGGCTTGAGCGGCGGTCATGCCCGGTGTCAGCAACGGCAGCACCGGCGCCAGCCGCGCCAGGCGATCGGGATCGGGTTCAGTCTCGAGCGCCTGCTGTACGGATCCGAGCGCTGGCGGCTGTTCGTCCGACGGCAGCAGCGCCGCCAGGTGACGGGCCGCCATGGCCAGTGCGCCGATCTGATCCGGATCGCGCGTTCCGGCGAGGAAGCGCAGGCACACCGGCAGCGATCGTCGCGCCTGCTCGGGCTGCAGGCGCCGTGCGAGACTCGGCACGAGCGAGGAGAAGGCGGCGAGCTGGTTCGCGTCCACGGTGGCGTCGATGGCCTGCCACGTCTGCGGAAGAAACGTTGCCGCGTCGTCGGCGGAGAGTTGTGCCGTGAGCGCGGGCACGAGTGCGGTGAGTGCCCGCAGCGTGCCCGGCGCCACGCTGTCGGCCATCTGTTTCATGACGGTGGCCAGGTGGGTGCGCGCGTCTGCCGACGTCAACGTCGTGGCCGCCCGGTCGGCGGCACCAGCGAAGCCGTCCGTTGACACATCGTCGTCGCCATAGTGCGCCGCCGCGATCAGCGCTGGCACCACCTGCCGCATCTGTGACGGGCCGAGCGCGTCGGGCTGTCGAAGTCCCGAGGCAATGGCGGCCGCGAGAATGTTCGCGTCAGTGGCGTGGCTCGCCGTGGCCAGCAGCCGTACGAACAGCTCGAGCACCCGGCGCTGTTCGTCGGGTGTCGCCATGTTCGGCAGCACCTGGTTCACGACCATTGTCAGATTTCCGGTCCGTTGCCCCGGTCGTCGTTCAGTCAGCCTGGTGATCAACGGCGCTGCCAGCCGCAGCGCCTCATCCTTGTCCGCGCGCGAGACCAGCGTGCTGGCGATCGTGCCGATCTGCGGGTCGTCGTTCGTCAGCAGACCACCGTCGATCGCCACTTTCAGTGCCGTGGTCGCCTGCGGGGCGGTGGTCTGCGCCGCGAGATCGGCCGCGACGGTCGCCAGCGCGGACGCTGCCGACACTGACTGCGCGCTCCTGATCGCCGACAACACGCGAATCAGCCGGTCGCCACGCGCCGTCTCGTCGAGGCGGTGAGCCAGCGCCTGGGCCACCGGCGTCAGCGCCACCATCACGTTCGCATCGCGCGAACCCGCGATCATCGCGAGTGTGCGATCGAAGGTGGTGTTCACCTGATCGGCCGGGATGCGTTCGGCCAGGGCGGCACTTGCCGCCCCGAGTGGTGCGATGTAGTCGGCGATGGGTGGTGAGGCGAGCCGCTCGAGTGTGGCGCTCAACACCGTCATGGCGGATGCCTGGTCGATGCGTCCCGCCAGCGCGGTCAGCGCATCGGAGACCTCGCTGGGATGTGTCGCCGACCGCGCGGCGCGGATGGTCTGCAGATATCGCTCGAACGTGGTCACGGCCTGATCGCTGGTGACAAACGGTGCCACCGCTTCGATCGCCGGTGCGAGCACGAGCAGTGCCGCGGCATCGTTGGCCGTCAACGCCTCGCGCAGGACCGCATCGCGGACGAACGCGGCTCGAGTCGGCTCCCAGCGAAGCGCCACCGCGCGCAGCACCTCTTCAGGCTGGCGACTCAGTCGCATCACACGATCCCGAAGTGTCGTGAGCTGGTCGAAGAACGACGAGCGCACGGCATCGTCGGCCAGACGAATCTCCCACAGCGCGTTCAGCTCGTCATCCTGGAAGCGATCGCCGCTGGTGAAGTCGAGACGGTTCCAGAGCGACGCCGCGCTGGCCTGGTTGGCGCGCGCCAACGCCTGGTTCGCTCGCCGATTCAGCAGCGCCAGGCCGATGGCGACCATGATGAGAAAGACGCCGAAGGCGACGCTGTACTGCTGGCGGCGCCTGGCCGCGGCCTTCCGTTCCTGCCGCGCCGCACGGCCGGACGTCAGGCTGATGTCGACCATCCGCTGGACGCCGTCCCAGCCGCCGCCGTAGCGTTCGGCCCACGTGGCGTTGTGCTGCGACAGCCACTCGGACTGATCTTCCGCCGTGGCCAACGCCAGCAGATGATCGGGATTCTTGTCGAAGTCGTCGGCCTGGACGACGAGCGAGCGCCAGATCAGGCCATCCTGGAATTCGTGTGTCAGCCAGCCAGAAGGCGCGGAGATGCGGCTCCAGCAGCGGATCAGCGCTTCGTGGCTGATGTCGACCAGCGTGTCCGGACCCATCGGCGCCGACCCGAACGGCGTCAGGAATGACGCGCCGTCGGCACGGAATGCATTGACGATGGTGGTGAGGGTCTCGATGTCGGTGTTGCATACCGCGGCGAGCTGTCGCACCGTGCGCGGCCGACGGACCGCCTGCCCGTCGGCGTTGATTTCCGTCAGTGCGCGGAACAGGCGCTCGGCAATCGGGAAGGGGGGCGGCTCGACGCTGGCGAGGATCTCGTCTGCATGGTTGGACAGGCTCTCGGACAGGTCGCCGTTCTTCAGGTAGTCGTCGAGCTCGATCTGCCAGAGCTGCCGATCGCTTGTGCCAACCGGCGCGTTGGCACGCTCGACCATCGACATCTGCATCAGGCCGTGCTGGATGAGCGGCAGTTGATCCTGCGACCCGCCCGAATCGGTAATCAGCCGTTCCGCGAGGTCGGCGGTCACTGCGCCGCCAAAGAGTTCTGCCGGCTCGCGGACCGCCCGCGTCAGGTCGCCGTGGCTCATCCTCGGCAACAGGTACTGCGCGCGGTTCACCGCTTCGGCGAGACCGGGGTAGTGGGCACAGGCGCCGAGGAATTCCGAGCGCATGGTCACCACCGAGTAGAGGCCCTGCGGCGGCTGCTCCAGCAGTGCGACGAGGATCTCGACAAACAGCTTGGCTTCAGCGCTGCTCGAATGTCGCGCGAACGTGAACAGCTCCTCGAACTGGTCGATGAGGACGCAGATGTAGTCGGTCGGGCCGCGGCGCAGCAGTTGCGCCAGCGCCGGCGGCGCCTCGTCACCGAAGTTCAGAATCCGCCGGATCTCGATGATGCGGTCATCGTCGCCGGCCCGGCCGTCGAGCGTGGCCAGCGCTTCGGCCAGCAGTTCGAGCGGCGCGTTTCTCGGCTGTGTGATGGTGGTGCGCCAGGTCAGGCCGCCTCGCGCGCTCTCCTGTTCGAGGCGGGGGAGCACTCCGGCACGAATCAGCGAACTCTTGCCACAGCCCGAGTCGCCATGCACGACCAGGAACTGGTCGCGCACCAGGCGTGCGATGACCTCGTCGGTCATCCGTTCGCGCCCGAAGAACACCGGCCATTCGTCGGCGTTGAACGGCCGCAGACCGGGGTACGGTCCGTCGGGCAGTGTGAACTGGAACTCGGCGGCGTGGAGATCGTCGCTCGTCGTCATAGGCGGCAGGCTCCGCCCGACACCTGCAACCAGTTCTGCACCTTCGGTGTCCACGGATTCTCCGTGGCGTCGATCCATTCCACATTGAGGCTGCGGGCCGCCAGCTTGCGTTGCGGCGTGGCGATTGGACCGCCGGTGCTGTCGAGCAGCGCGCACGGCAGCGGCATGTTCGAGATCGAGCGGGCCGAGTTGCGATCCTGTCGGCCCACCACCACGAGGTCGGCGTCGACCGCGCGCGCATCGCCGCCGCCCATGAGCAGCAGCGCGTCGCAGCCGCTCATGATCTCGACCCGGCGCTGACGCAGCTCCTGAAGCTTCTGCGGATCGTGCGCCACGGGGTCGGGCTCGCTCGGAAAGACCGTGAGGCCGCTCCCGGTCAGCGTTTGTGCGGCCTCCTCCCAGTCGCGTGTGTCGCTGACGCGGCCATGCAGGTAGACGACCTGTCCGCACGACGCTTTCAGTCGTTCGGCGGCCTGCGCACTCTTCTTCCGCTCATCGGAACGCTTCTTCAGCTCGGTGAGCTTCAAGCCGATCCAGCCGACCAGCGTCAGCAGTTCCTTGCGAAACGGGTCGCGGCTGGTGGGGCTGGGCTCCGGCCATTCGTAGGGCTGCGGCAGCAACTCGGCCTGCGTCCTGTCGTAGAAGCCGAAGCCGACGAGCGGCTGCTTGCGCGAATCGACCAGCGCATCGGGCCATGCGTCAGTGGTGGGCCAGATGCGGGCGACGGCAATGCGCCCGTCGGCGGCGATCCCCAGTTGCTGCTGCTGCTGGCACCACCAGTCGCGCTCGTCCGCGCACCACTTCGAGGCGAGATACTGCGGCGACATCAGGACGGCGAGCACGGCGGCCTTCTCGATGTCTCCCTGGAGCTGGGCGGTGAGAGGCGCCATCGGGTCGAGACTTTGCGCTGGGCGGTGATGATCGTCGAGAAAGAGGCTGAACGTCTTGCCAAAGCTCGGATGCGCGCGGAACTCGCTTTCGAGTTCGCGGGCAAATGCCTGCGACCACTGTTTCAGCTTCGATTGTCCGGTGCCATCGACGTCACCATGGCTGTAGCTCAGGAACACGTCGTGGTCGAACGGCTCGCCTACGTAACCCACCCCTCAACTCCTCCTGCCGGCCGCGTCGCCGCATGGACAATTTGCTACCATGGGCGCGCTATGACTCGCCGACTTCCCCTCGTATTGTCAGCCGTGGCGATTCTTGCCGTGGCCGCGTATTTCCTGCTTCGTCCCGCGCCGGAGCCGGTGCCAGCGCCTGTCGCGAGTGCAACTGCTCCCGCGCCGCCCCCCCGCCCGGCAGCGCCGGTGGCTTCGGCCGCCCCCACGACACCGGTAGCCGAGGCGCCGACGACCGCGGCGCCCGCCCGGCGTCGGCCGTCTCCGACTCCCGACGTGGCCGCCGCCCCGGTTGAAGCCGCGCCGACCGTGGCCACGCTGCACATCGACAGCGACGTGGCCGGTGCCCAGGTCTTCGTCGACCGCAACTTCATCGGCACGGCGCCGGCCACCGCACCAGACGTCAAGCCCGGTGCTCATGTGATCAACGTCACAGCGCCAGGTTTCGAAGGCGTGTCGACGACGATCGACGTCGAAGCGGGTTCGCGTGATGTTACGGTGAAGCTGCGCGAAGTTCGACTAAACCTTACGGCTCAGGTAGTGCACAAGCACCGCATGGGGTCGTGCACCGGACGCCTCATCGCCACGCCCCAGGGGCTTCGCTACGAGACCACCGACAAGGAAGACGCCTTCACCACGTCGTTGCTCGACCTCGACACCTTTGAAGTCGACTACCTGGAAAAGAACCTCCGTATCAAGCCAACGAAGGGCAAGCGCTACGACTTCACCGACCCTCAGGGCAACGCCGACCGCCTGTTCGTGTTCCATCGCGACGTGGACAAGGCGCGCCAGCGGTTGAAGAAGGGTGATCCACCAGCGACCGAGTAGGCTCAACGCTGTAGTGCATCCATGCACGTCGGCAACCTCATCACGCGAGTATCAACAACTTAGCAGCAACTCGGCTGGAACGCAGCGTGCTAAATGTTGGGCATGCCTGTTCGTCGTCTGCTGTCTTCACTCGGTCCGCCTGGCCGGATCGCCTCGGCCTCGCTGACCGGCGTGGCCGCCGCCCTCTCGTCCATTCGTCAGCGCACCCCGCCTGTGCACACGCTGCCGGGTGTTGACGACACCGACCTCGATACGGCACAGCTCGACATGGCCGCCGCCGGACCGTGGACCGCGGCGCGGCTGCGCGAAACACTCCGCACCAGCCTGAAGGGCGATCGCGTGATTGTGCTCGCGAATCGCGAGCCGGTCATTCATGAACGCACGCCGGCCGGCGACGTCATCATTCGCCACCCGGCCAGCGGCCTCGTCACCGCACTCGAACCGGTCATGCGCGCCTGTTCCGGTGTGTGGGTCGCCCATGGCAGCGGCAGCGCCGACAAGGAGTCGTCCGATGCGCGCGGCCGTCTCGAAGTCGCCGTCGGCGACGCATCGTATCTGTTGAAACGGGTCTGGCTGTCCGAGGACGAGGAACGCGGCTACTACTACGGCTTCGCCAATGAATCGCTGTGGCCGCTCTGCCATCTGGCGCACGCCCATCCGGTGTTCCGCCGCAGCGACTGGCTGCACTACCAGAAGGTCAATCAGAAGTTCGCCGACGCCGTGACCGCAGAGGCCGGCTGTGACGATCCCGTCGTCCTGGTCCAGGACTATCACTTTGCGCTGGTGCCACGCATGCTGCGCAAACGCCTGCCGCGCGCTACGATCCTCACCTTCTGGCACATTCCCTGGCCCGATGCTGAACGTTTCTCGATCTGTCCGTATCAGGATGACATTCTCGAAGGGCTGCTGGGCAGCAGCATCGTCGGCTTCCAGACGCCGCAGTACTGCCACAATTTCCTCGAGAGTGTCGACCGCACACTCGAGGTCAGGATTGCACGTCAGGATCTCGACGTCGTGCGGCAGCAGCGCACCACGCTGGTGCGTCCCTACCCGATCTCGATCGAATGGCCAGGTCGCTGGGGCGCAGGATTGCCGGACGCGGCGACGTGCCGTCGTGACGTGCGCGCGGCGCTGCAACTGCCGCCAGACGCGAAGCTGGTCGTGTCGGTGGACCGCATGGACTACACCAAGGGCCTCGAAGAGCGCCTGCTGACCATCGAACGGGCGCTGGCGTGCTGGCCCCAGCACGCGCCGCCGCTCGCGTTCGTGCAGGTGGGCGCGCCGAGCAGGGTGAAGATCGATCGCTATCGCGAATTCGGCGACCGCGTGCGGTCAGAGGTGCTGCGGCTCAACCGGCGCTTCGGCCGCAACAACTACACGCCGCTGACCCTGATTGATCGGCACTGCGAGCCCCCCGAAGTGTTTCGCCTCTATCGCGCCGCCGATGCCTGCTATGTGAGCAGCCTGCACGACGGCATGAACCTCGTGGCGAAGGAGTTCATCTCGGCACGAGAGGACGAAGCCGGCGTCCTCGTGCTCAGCAGGTTTGCCGGCGCGGCGCGCGAGCTCACTGAGGCGCTGATCGTGAATCCGTACGACCTCGAAGGCGTGGCTGAAACGTTGCAGGCGGCATTGAAGATGTCGACGCAGGAGCAGCGTGAGCGCATGCGTTCGCTCAGGGCGCAGGTCGCTGAAGCCAACGTCTATCGATGGGCAGGACGCATGCTGCTCGACGCGACACGTGTCAGACAGCGCGATCGGCTGCACGTCAGGCTCTCTGGTAAAGGCGGACGCCGCTTGGCCCATGTCGGCGCACGAGGCCGATGACCCCTGATACCGCGCTCGTGCCGCCGGGAACACCCGCGCCCGACCGGCGCGCGGTGGTGAGGACATCGCCCCTCGCCCCTGGCAGCGCCGCCGACCCGCTGTGGTACAAGGACGCCGTCGTCTATCAGTTGCATGTGCGCACGTTTGCCGATGGCAATGGTGACGGCATCGGCGATTTCGCCGGACTGATCGCGCGGCTCGGCTACATCCGTCGCCTGGGCGCCAACGCGATCTGGCTGCTGCCGTTCTATGAATCGCCGCTGAAAGACGATGGCTACG
Organism: uncultured Acidobacteriota bacterium; assembly: GCA_902826465.1. Lineage (GTDB taxonomy): Bacteria > Acidobacteriota > Vicinamibacteria > Vicinamibacterales > CAVVIG01 > CADEEX01. The sequence goes on along the minus strand of CADEEX010000087.1, from coordinate 2,420 downwards.
ACATCGCGCACTACGAGCGGATCGATCCGCGCTACGGCACGATGGACGACTTCAAGCGGTTCCTGGCCGAGGCCCATCGCCTCGGGTTGCAGGTGTTCACCGAACTCATCATCAATCACACGTCGACCGCGCATCCCTGGTTCCAGGCATCGCGCCGGGCGCCAGTCGGATCGCCCAAGCGCAACTACTACGTCTGGAGCGACAGCGATCGGCGCTACCTCGGCGCACGCGTCATCTTCAACGACATCGAGCCGTCGAACTGGACCTGGGATCCGGTGGCGAAGGCCTACTACTGGCATCGGTTCTTCCACCACCAGCCCGATCTGAACTTCGACAACCCGCGCGTGCGGCGAGCCGTGTTCAAGGTCATGCGCTTCTGGCTCGATCTCGGCGTCGATGGCCTGCGTCTCGACGCTATTGCCCACCTCTACGAGCGCGAAGGCACCTCGTGCGAGAACCTGCCGGAGACGCACGAGTTTCTGCGCGCGATCCGCACCGAAATGGATCGCCGCTACGCGCACCGCGTGCTGCTGGCGGAGGTCGATCAGCCGCCACCCATCGCTCGAACCTATTTCGGCGCGGGCGCCGGCGACGAATGCCACATGGCGTTCCAGTTTCCGTTGATGCCGCGGCTGTTCCTGGCGCTGAAGCGGGAAGACGCCGGTCCGATTGTCAGCATCGTGAAGGAGACGGACCACCTGCCCGAGTCGGCGCAGTGGGCCATCTTTCTGCGGAATCACGACGAACTGACGATCTCGGCGCTGACGCCTGAAGACCGCCAGTTGATGTTCGACCTTTACGCGCCGGAGCCACGGATGCGACTGAATCTCGGCATCCGGCGTCGCATGGCGCCGCTGCTCGACAACGATCCGTCGCGGATGGCCCTGGCGTTCTCGCTGCTGCTGTCGTTACCCGGATCGCCCGTCATCTACTACGGCGACGAGATCGGCATGGGCGACAACATCTGGCTGAACGACCGCGACGGCGTGCGGACGCCGATGCAGTGGACCGGTACGGCGGGCGCCGGATTCTCCGAGTCGGACCAGCCGTTGACGCTGCCGGTGATTGACGATCTGATCTACGGTGCCTCCACGGTCAACGTGGAGCAGCAGGAGTCAGACCCGTCGTCCATGCTGTGGCGGGTGCGTCGAATGGTGGCCGCGCGCGCCAGGAGCCAGGCGTTTGGCCGTGGCACGATCGATTTCCTGACGGTGACGTGCGGCAGTGTGCTGGCGTGCCTCAGGTGCTACCGTGACGACACGCTGCTCATCATCGCCAATCTGGCATCGACGCCACAGCGCTGCGAGCTGATGCTGCCGGCGGAAATCGCCGATCGCACCGCGCACAGCCTGTTCAACGACGACGCGGTCGCCTCGGCGGCGCTGGCCGCACTCAGCCTCGCGCCGTTCGAGTTCCGCTGGTACCGGTTGGTGCGTCCAATGGCAGCACCGTCGAGTACTTCACCTGCTTCAGTGCAAAACTCGATTTGATGCTGGCGACCCCTTCCAGTCGCGTGAGCGCCTGCTTCAGAAACCGTTCGTACGCGGCGACGTCAGGAACGACGACGCGCAACAGGTAGTCGGAGTCGCCAGTCATCAGATAGCACTCCAGCACTTCCGGCCGCTTCGCGATCGCCCGCTCGAAGATGTCGAGCCGTCCCTCGACCTGCAGGTCGAGCGTGATCTGCACGAACACGGTGACGCCGAGATTGACGGCCGACGGGTCGAGCAGCGTGACGTGCTTTCTGATCACGCCGCTCTTCTCGAGCGCACGCACACGGCGCAGGCACGGCGCCGCTGACAGGCCGACGCGATCGGCCAGTTCGGCATTGGTGATTCGTGCGTCCATCTGCAGCTGCGACAGGATCTTGCGATCGAGTTCGTCCATGTGGCGCAATTATATTGCGCGAGCGTCGGCACCTGCGATTGAAAACGCAATACTTGGATCCGGCGGCTTTGTTACCGTGATCATCATGCCCGCCACTCTGAGTGCGCAAGACACCCCGACCCGTCTCGCGTATCTCGAAGCGCTCGAGCGCAAGGTGCTCTGGCTCGCCGTCTGGATGATTCACCATGCGAATCACCTGCGGCCGAAGCGCGATGGCCTCAAGGTCGGTGGCCATCAGGCATCGTCGGCGTCGGTGGCCACGCTGATGACCGCGCTCTATTTCGAGGTGTTGCGGCCGGAAGATCGCGTGGCCGTGAAGCCGCACGCCAGCCCGGTGTTCCACGCGATTCAGTATCTGTTCGGGCGTCAGACGAGGGAGAAGCTCGAACGCTTTCGCGCGCTTGGCGGCGCGCAGTCGTATCCGTCGCGCACCAAGGATACCGACGACGTGGACTTCTCGACCGGGTCGGTCGGCCTGGGGGTGGCCACGACCAGCTTCGCCGCACTGACCAGAGACTATCTGCGGCTGAAGG
>CADEEX010000086.1 GCA_902826465.1 uncultured Acidobacteriota bacterium | reverse complement strand
CAGCTGTCGGGGGTGCAACTGCGGGCGCTGACCACCTCGCAGATCTCCGCACTCACCAGCACGCAGGTGGCGGCGCTCGAAACCGATCAGGTCGCGAGCCTCAAGGTGACCCAGATCAAGGCCATCGAGATCGCGGACCTGAGCGCGCTGCTCACCAGCCAGATTGTGGCGTTGTCGCGGACGCAGATGGCGGCGCTGTCGTACGCGCAGGTGTCGGCCTTGCAGACGGCGCAGATCGCAGCAATTGAAACCGGCGACCTGGGCGGCTTGTCTGCGGCGCAGTTGACTGCGCTCTCGAGCGATCAGATCCGTGCGCTCGACAGCGATCAGATCAGCAGTCTGCTCCCCGGCAAGGTGGCCTCGCTCGGCACGTTTGCGATTGCGGCGCTGACCACCGACCAGATCCGCGCACTCCGGGGCACGCAGCTCTCGAGCCTGACCAACGCCCAGGTGGCGGCGTTGTCGACCGCGGCGTTCGACGCGCTCGACACGTCGCAGCTCTCGAGCCTGTCGGCGCGGCAGATTGCCGCGATCGAGACCGCCGACCTGGTGAGTCTGTCGACCGACAAGATTGCGGCGCTGTCGGCGTCGCAGGTCGGCAGCTTCACGTCGACGCAGACGCAGGCGCTGACCACCGCGCAGGTGGCGGCCATCGACACCGGCGACCTGGTGGCGCTCAAGCGGACGCACTGGGATGCCTTCACCTCGTCGCAAGTGCAGGCGCTCAGCACCGATCAAATCGCCAGCCTCCGACGCGCGCAGCTGACGCTGCTCTCGACCAATGCCGTGTCGTCGTTGACCACCGAGCAGGTGGCGGCGCTCGCGGCCGACCGCATTCAGAGTCTGACCTCGGCGCAGATCGGCGCACTCACCACGACCCAGCTCGTGGCCTTGACGACCGATCAACTCGTGGCTCTGCGCCCGGACCAGGTGGCCGACATCGACGCCGGCCGTTTCGGGTCGCTCACCACCGAGCAGATCTCGGTGCTGACGGGACAGCAGGCGTCGCACCTCACCACCGATCAGCTGACGGCGCTTGACGGCAGTCATCTCAACGCGCTGTCGACCCAGAGTGTCTCGAGACTGAATGCGGCGCAGATCCGATCGCTGACGACCGGACAGATCCAGACGCTCGCCACCGATCAGGTGCTGGCGTTCGGCGCGTCGCAGGTGAAGGCGTTCACCACAGGCCAGGTGGCCTCGCTCACGACCGACCACTGGACGGCGTTGACGACCGCGCAAGTGCGCGCGTTCGGCTCTGCGCAGGTGGCCGCGATTACCACCTCGCAGATTCAGGCGGCGAGCAGCGACCAGCTTCGCGCGTTCGATCACACCCAGGTCAGCGCCATCGCCACCGCGGTCCTCGCTGAGCTGTCCAGCGAGCAGATGGCCGCCTGGACGGCGCGTCAGCTGGCGGCGATGACGACCGCCCAGGTCGCGTCGTTCGATGCCGACGCGGTGGCGGCCGTTGATGCCAACGCGCTCCAGGGCCTCACCAGCACCCAGATCGCGGCGCTGACCACGGCGCAGGTCGCCGCGTTCACCACCGATCAGATTCAGGCGCTCACCAGCCGTCAGATCGCCGCCTTCGAGACCGACGACCTGAACGCCTTGACCAGCGACGAGATCGCCGCCCTCACCACGAACCAGGTGATAGCGCTGACCTCATTCCAGGTGAGCCGCCTCTCGACCGATCAACTCGCCGCACTCGAGACCGACGACCTGCGCGCGCTCAAGACCGCGCAGCTGGCGGCGTTGACCTCGGCGCAGATCCAGGGTTTCAGCACCGATCAGATCTCGAGCCTGCAGACGACGCAGATGTCCGGCTTGGGCTCGACGCAGTTGCGAGCGCTCTCGACGGATCAGACGCAATCGCTGTCGACCGGCCAGCTGGCCGCCTTCAAGGGCGATCAATGGCGCAGCCTGACGACCGAGCAGATCGCGGCGCTGCTGACTGATCAGGTGCGCGGGCTCACGACCAGCGCGCTTGCGGCCCTGTCCACCGATCAGGCGCGGAGCCTCACCACCGATCAGGTGGTGGCGTTGTCCACGTCGCAGATCGCCGGCCTCAAGACCGCCACGGTGTCGGCACTGACGACGGATCAGGTGACCGCGCTGACCACCGATCAGGTCGCGGCGTTGACCGGCGCCGAGGTGCGCGCGCTGACCACGAATCAGTTGCTCGGACTCACGACCGATCAGGTCGCAGCCATCGAAACCAACGACATTGCCTCATTCACCTCGGATCAGCTGAACGCGCTGGCCACCGAGCAGGTGGCGGCGTTCACCACTGGTCAGGTGGCCGCGCTGAGCATCGGTCAGGTCGCCGCGCTCGATCTCGATCGCGTGGCCGCGCTCTCGACCGAGCACATCGACGCGTTGTCCACGCGACAGATCAAGAGCTTCACCACGAACCAGATCGCCGCGTTGTCCACCGGCCAGGTGGCGGCGCTCGACACGGCCGACCTTCAGGCGCTGGCCTCGACACAGCTCCGCGCCCTGCGCGCCGAACAGGTGGCCGCACTCACCACCACCCAGGTGGCCAGCCTGCGGCGCACACAGGTGTCGACACTCGGCACCGAGCAGGTGGCAGCACTCACCACGAGTCAGGTCGTGGCGCTCACAACCGACGTGCTCGCGGGGCTCAGCACCGCGCAACTCGTCGCGCTCGGCACCGGACAGGTGCAGGCGTTCACGACCGATCAGATCGCCGGTCTCTCCGGCACGCAGCTCGCGGCCCTGGCGCCCGATCAGGTGCAGGCGCTGACCACCAGTCAGTTGAACGCGATTGAAACCCGCGATGTGGCCGCGCTGACGTCGTCGCAGATTGCGGCACTCAGCACCACGCAGCTGGTCGCGCTCGACAGCACGCGCCTGGCCGCTGTCAGCACGTCGGCCATTGCCGGCCTGGGCACGGCGCAGGTGGCCGCGCTCACGACCGATCAGGTCGTGGCGCTCACCGAGCGACAGTACGCGGCCTTCAGTGCATACCAGGTCGTGGCGCTGACGACCGAGCAGACGTCCGCGATCGAGACGAAGGACCTTGTCGCGTTGTCAGCAGCACAGTGGGCGGCGATCACCACCGCGCAGTTGCAGAGCCTGTCGACGGCGCAGATCCGCTCCATCGAAACGCTCGACCTCGCCGGCCTCACCACCGATCAGATCGCGGCGCTCGAGACCGAACAGCTCGAGGCGCTGGCGACGAACCACTTCGCCGCGCTCCGCACCGACCAGATTGCGGCACTCTCAACCGACCAGGTGGTGGCGCTGCAGACCGCGTCGCTCCGCGCCCTCAGCACGCAGCAGGTGCAGGGGCTCGGCAGCGCGCAGATCGATGCCCTGACCTCAGGACAGCTGCAGTCGTTCACCACCACGCAGGTCACCGGACTGACGACCGGTCAGCTCGCATCGTTCTCGGCCGCGCAGTTGAGCACGTTGACCACCACGCAGTTCAACGCGCTCACAAGCAGCCAGATCGGCAGCTTGACGACGACACAGGTGGCCGATCTCGACACGGCGCAGATTGCGGCGCTCACCACGGAGTCGGTCGGCAAGTTCACCAGCACGCAGGTGGCCGCGCTCACCACCGACGAGATTCAGGCGCTCGCCTCGGAGAACGTCGCCGCGCTGTCGTCCAGCCAGGTCGGCGCGTTGACCACGTCGCAGATTGCGGCGTTCGTGAGCGGCCAGATCGCGGCACTCGAGACCTCGACCCTGACGTCGCTCAGCGACGCGCAGCTTGGCGCATTGACCAGCGAGCAGGTGGGCTACCTGACGACCGAGCAGGTGAATGCGCTCGGCACCGAGCAACTGCCGACGCTGCAGACGGCGCAGCTCGCCGGCCTGTCGACCACCCAGCTTGCGGCCCTGGCCACCGACAACCTGCGAGCGCTGACGAGCGATCAGGTGCAGGCGCTGTCGAGCACACAGCTCCGCGCGCTCACCTCAGACCAGTACACCGCGCTGACGACCGACCAGATCGAAGCGCTGTCTGCCGGCCAGGTGGCCAACCTCGAAGCCGGCGACCTCGCCGGTCTGACCTCCGCGCAGGCACAGGCGCTCAGCACGGCGCAGGTGGTGGCGTTGGCGACCGACGGCCTCCAGGCGCTGACGACGGACGCATTCTCAGCGCTCTACGCCGGCCAGATCGCCGCGCTCACCACGAGTCAGGTGGCGGCGCTGACCACCGCGCAGGTGAACAACCTCACGACCTCGCAACTCGACGCGCTCACCACCGCGCAGGTGGTGGCACTCGGCCAGACCCAGATCGGCGCTCTCAGTACCACACAGGTGCAGGCGTTGCCGACAACGCAGCTGTCGGCCCTGACCTCGACGCAGGTGTCGTGGCTGTCGACCGAGGCGATCGCGAGCCTCACGACCAACGCCATCTCGTCGCTGACCACCGGTCAGATCGGGGCGCTCACCACGGAGCAGACCACGGCGCTCCTCACCGAGCAGATTGCGGCACTGGGGACGGCGCAGGTCGCCAGCCTCAGCACGGCCGACGTCGCCGTCCTCGACTCGACGCAACTGCGCGCGCTCGATACCGATCAGATCGCGGCGCTGACGACCGATCAGATCGACGCGCTGTCGACCGCGCAGATCTCGAGCCTCGCCACCAGCCAGTTCGCCGGATTCGGCACGGCGCAGATGGCGTCGCTCTCGACCGAACAGATTGCCGGTCTGACGACCGGTCAGGTGGTGGCGCTGGCGCCGACGCAGATTGCCGCGTTCGACACCGACCAGATTGCCGCGCTCACCAGCGACCAGGTGACGGCACTGACGACCGAGCAACTCGACGCGTTGTCGCCGTCGCAGGTGGCGGCCATCGACATCGCCGACGTCTCGGCGCTCACGACGGCGCAGTTGTCGGCACTCGACACCGCGCAAGTGGCGTCGCTCTCGAGCAGCCAGGTGGCCGCGCTGAGCGTTCCGCAGTTCCTCAGCTTCAGCGCCACACAGCTTGGCGCGTTCACCGACGCGAATGTGGCCGCGCTGACGACCGAACAGGCGGCGGCGCTGACCACGGCGCAGGTGCAGGGCTTCACGACGGGCCAGATCACCGCGCTCGAAACGGCCGACCTGAACGCGCTGTCGACCGGCACGCTGCAGGCGCTGGCCCCCGATCAGGTGGCGGCGCTCACGACCACGCAGGTGGCGTCGCTCTCAACGGGGCATATCGCGGCGCTGTCCACCGAGCAGGTGCAGTCGCTGACGCTCGACGACTTCACGGCCCTCAGCAGCCAGCAGGTGGCCGCACTCACCGCCGACCAGGTGCTGGCGATCACGCCGGAGCAGATTGCGGCGCTTCGGACACAGGCCATCGCCGGGTTGAGCACGGACGACATCGAGTCGCTCACGACCGACCAGATCGCGTCGCTGACCTCGGGTCAGGTGGCGGCGCTGTCGACCGACCAGATCGACGTGCTGTCGCAGGATCAGGTGTCGGCCCTCTCCGAGCTTGGCGTCGGGGCGTTGCGCACGGCGCAGGTGCTGGCGATGAGCGTCGAACAGGTGCAGGCGTTCACCGTGACGCAGGTGCCGTCGCTGTCGCTCGAGAACATCGCGATCATGGATGTGTCGCAGGTGGCGGGCATGAGCACGACGCAGCTGTCGGCGTTCACCGCTCCGCAGAAAGGCGCGCTCACCGGCGCCCAGCTGGCCGCACTCAGCCAGGATCAGCGCACCGCGCTCGGCATGTAGCGGGGTGTTCCGCCGCGGCCTTGAACGTGAGAAGGAGGCTCTGGCTCGGCAAAGGAAGGGATGAGCGTCCGTGCGCGTTCTGCTCGATGAGCCGTTGCCTCGGGGATCAGCCTGGCCGCCGGTGGAAATTCTACGAGGAACGTCTCTAGGCGACGCGGCGACGCGACGACTTTTTAACCGCGGGCACGTCCTCGACGTCGACGATCAACCGCTTCCCGAGCGCCGCAAACGCCGCCTCGAGCTGCGACACCTGCGAACCGTGATGAACATCCAGCAGCCGATCGACCTGTGGCAGGTGGACATCCAGCCGCTTTGCGAGCTCGGCCTTACCGACCTTCGAGTCCCGCATGATTCGATACATGAGTGTCTTGGCGGCAACGAGCGCCGGCACTGCCACGTGATAGCGGCTGCGCTTTCCTGATGGATCCGGAAGATCGCGCCGGTCCTTGATGTACGCATCGATCACCGTGGCGAGGGCGTCCGAGGCGTGCGCCAGCGCGTCCTCCACGGTGTCGCCAAACGTATAAGCTTCTGGAAAGTCAGGGAAACGAACGAGGATGGTGCCGTTGTCGTCGCGTTTGAGCGTGACAGGGTAGTTCCACATGGCCGTGACTCCTTTGGTAGCGGAGACCATCAGCTCTCGGCGCTACTTCAGCCCGAGCTGTTTCTTGATCGCGTTGACGAGGCCGGTGCCGAGCTCCTTCCCCTTGCCGTGCATGGGGATGACCGACATCCGCTTACCGCGACGGACGATCACGTGCCCGCCGTGACCCGGTTCAAACGTGCAGCCCATCCTCGCCAGCCAGCGTTTAAACTCGGCGCTCGTCACCGGGAAAGTTAGCAACAGTACTGTTGTGTGTCAACACATCAGTTGTGTTGCTTCGCGGTGTAACGCTCGACGCCCCGCGGGTCGTCAACCGTTCTCAGTAGTTCAGGAGCGCCTCCAATAACGATTGGCCCGACGTAACACGGCAGGTCAAAAGGGCGCGCTCAGCCAGGATCAGCTCACCGCGCTCGCGCGACGTTTGGCCGCGCTACGTCGCCGCGCGCGACGTCTCTGCGAGTCTGGCGGCGAGCTGCGTCTCGAGGCTTCGGACCAAGCGCGCCGGCGCGGCGCGCCAGGCGCCGCTCTGGCTACGCATCCGTTCCCGAATCGCGGTCCGGCGCGGCGCATCGTTCGCCAGCGCCACCGCCAGATTCTCGTAGTCGTCCCAACTGGTGGTAATCAACTCGTCGAGGCCAGCGGCGTGAAGCAGTCCGCCCGCCATCCTTGCGACAGGCGTCGTGCCTGCGAAGGTGATGAGCGGCACCCGGGCATCGAGCACGTCGCGCGCCGTGGATCCGGCGTTATAGGGATACGAGTCGAGATACAGATCCGCGAGCGTCAGCTTTTCGCGGTACTCGGCGTGCGTCGAGCGGCCAGAGAAGATGATCCGCGCCGGATCGATGCCAGCCGCCGTGGCGTGATCCCGTAACGAAGCCGTCGCCCACTGGTTGTCATCGAGCAGCCACAGCACGGCTCGTCCGGCACGTCCGAGAATCCGCAACCAGCTGGCGAACAGCTCCGGTGTGATTTTGTAGATGTTGTTGAAGCAGGCGAGCACCACGGCATCGAGCGGCAGGCCGACCGCCTGGCGTGTGAACCGCACCGTCTCGACCGGCTGATGAAAGAGCGGAATCATCGACCCGTCGATGTAGAGCGGACGCTCGGTGAAATACGGCGTCACCGACTCGGGCATCGTCCACGGGTCAGTCACGACGAAGTCGAGCCAGGGCAGGGCGGTGGTGCCGATGAAGCCGAGGTATCCACCCATGAGCGGCGCTGGCCGCAATGCCAGGATGCCGGGCCTGGCGCCCGAGCTGAGGCCGTGCATGTCGAGCAGCACATCGATGCCGCGATCGCGAATGGCTTCCGCGGCACTGCGGTCAGACAGGGTGTGGATGGTCACCATCTCGTCGCAGGCGCGTTTCAGGCGCGCGCGGTGGGCGGTGCCATCTTCGGGACTGAAGTCGAAGGCGGTGACGTGGACGCGCGTGCGGTCGTGCGCCTCGAGCAGTTCCGCCATCAGCAGTCCCACGGCGTGGGTGCACAGGTCGCCCGAAAGGTAGCCGATCCGCATCCTTCCGCCGGGCTCTCGCGTTGTTGTCGCCAGACGCTCTTCCGTGAACGCGTACTTGCGCGACACGAACGACTGCGCCGTGAGCCACTGCATCGCCGGGTCGTCCAGCAGTGCCAGCATCGCCAGCGGCGAGGTGGCGGCCATCAGTGCGTTCACCGAGATGCCTGGCAGCGGGGCATATACCGGCCACGTGCACTGTTTCTGCCGCAGGTGGACCCAATGCTGAATCGCGTCTGGCTGCGCCGGATTGAGCTGCAGGCTGTGGGCGAGTGCCGACTCCGCGGCGGCGTAGTGGCGGCGCGATTCCTGAAGGCGTCCGAGATGATTGAGCGCCACCGTAGCCAGTGGCACCGCATCGCGCTGTCCGTGGGCGACCGCTTCCGCGACGGCCAGCCACTGTCGCGCGGCATCGGCGTCGCGGTCCTGCCGCTCGGCGACGAGGCCGGCATTGATGCGGGCCTGATGGAAGCGCGGGTTGATGGCGATCGCGTCGCGATACGCGGCGTCTGCGCCCTCGAGTTCGCCGATCTCGCTCTTGATCACGCCGAGATTGAAGAGCGCCACGCAGCGTGCCGGACTGTCGTTGCCGGAGATCCAGCGTTCGTAGAGGCGCGTGGCATCGGTGACGCGTCCGGCCGCCTTCAGTGCATCAGCCTGTGCGATCACGTCCTCGAGCGTGGGTTGTGGACTGCGGGTCACGGCCTCATGGTGCCACGGTTCGCATCCGCGTCAGTGTCGGACGTTGTATTCGATCTGCTGAAGGTTGAATTCGCCGTAGGTGAACTCACCCTCAGGCAGCCGCCATCGCGCGTCGCCATGCGCCGCCAGATACATCCCGCCAAAGTCGCGATAGTCGCGCACCGGCGTTGAGAAGCGGAGCCGGGTGAAGCTCTTGCCATCGGGTGACGACCGCGATCGGTCGTCAGAAATGAAATTCGTCAGCAGCCCCTCGTCGTTGAACTGCAGCGTCGCGGCGATGGTGGTACTGCCGTCGGTGAACCTCGCCCGTGCCGTGTGCGCGTCGACCGGTTCCCAGGCGATTGCCGGGTCGACAAGCGTGCCCGGCGCCAGCAGGCACATGTCGTTGAAGAGCGTGACGGCTTCCGCCCGATCCATGTCGTCGCCGCGGGCGTCGACCATGGGGATGGCGCCGACGATCTTCACCTGCATCGTGGCGTGTCCGCCGATCCGCCGGTGGAACACCTCGACCGGCACCATGAACATGCGCGCGTGCATGAAGAAGAGGCGCGTCGGTTGATCGGTGAAGCTCAGTTGCTCGGCGTCGAACGGCATCCAGGCCGCATCGGGCCCGCTGCGGATGCGTCCCTGGAACCGAAGGCGGTAGTTCTGGACGCGGGGCCGGCCCATCACGCCCGTCTCGCGCAGGTAGCGTTGCACCGGTCCGGGCAGGTGCGCGAGGTCGGCCTCGGTGACGGTCGCCGTGTCGATCGACCGCGCCAGGCCCACCGCCTCGTCCCGTTCGAACTGCGCACGGAAGCTCCGTGGCCCGTGGTTGAACCACGAATGCGCGACGACGATCAGCAGCACGACATTGGCGACGGTGCCGGCTCTGGCGTCGGTCCACGAAGACACGATGACCGCCTGCGACACGACGAGCGCCACGGCGCCCACGATCCACACGCCGCGTGGGTGGGCGATCGTCAGGACCGCGCTGGCGATCACGAGCAATCCTGCCACCAACCACACGACTCCCATCAGCGGCGAAATCGGCTGCGTCAACTGCGGCAGTTCGGCAACGCCGAATGCCTTGGCCGCCCCCATCAGGTGGATGAGGCCATGCCCGACCAGAAGAATCGCCACTACCCAACGCATGAATTTTCTCCGGCGTCACGCTGTGTCGGCCATGATGGACGACACCGCGTCAGACCACTCACGATGTCACCCACACCCGAACCGCTCGCCTCGCCGGCCCGCTACGGCAAGACCACGTTCATCGCCGCTGGCGCCCTCATCGCGATCCTGTTGTCGCTGGTGCTTCGCTTTGCATTCAACACGACGCCGACGGTGTTCGAGCTGCCGCTGCTCGCGACGCTGGTGGTGGGCGGTCTGCCGCTGCTCTACGACCTGCTGACGAAGCTGCTGAAACGGGAGTTCGGCTCCGATCTGCTGGGCGGCATTTCCATCGTGACGTCGGTGCTGCTCGGCGAATATCTGGCGGGCGCCATCATCGTGCTGATGCTCGCCGGTGGCGATGCGCTCGAGCACTATGCCCTGGGCAACGCCTCGTCGGTGCTGGCGGCGCTGGCCAGGCGCATGCCGTCGATCGGCCATCGGAAACGCGACGCGGCCATCGTGGATGTGCCGCTGGCGGAGATTGCCGTCGGCGACACCCTGGTGATCTATCCGCACGAGGTGTGTCCGGCAGACGGCGTCGTGATCGACGGCCACGGCGTGATGGACGAATCGTATCTGACCGGAGAGCCGTTTCAGATCACCAAGACCCGTGGCTCGTTGGTGATCTCCGGCGCGGTCAACGGTGAGTCGGCGCTGACCATCCAGGCGACGCGGCGTGCCGCCGATTCCCGCTACGCCAAGATCATGGAGGTGATGCACGAATCGGAGACGAGCCGTCCGCAGTTGCGTCGGCTCGGCGATCAGCTCGGCGCCATCTATACGCCGGTGGCGTTGACGGTGGCGCTGCTGGCCTGGATGCTCAGTGGCGAGTCGCTCCGGTTCCTGGCGGTGCTGGTGATTGCCACTCCGTGCCCATTGCTGCTGGCGATTCCGATCGCCATCATCGGGTCGATCTCGTTGTGCGCGCGACGGGCAATTGTCGTCAAGAGTCCGGTGGTGCTCGAACAGATCGCCGGCTGCCGCACAGCGATCTTCGACAAGACCGGCACCCTCACCTACGGTGAGCCGACGCTCACCGAACAGTTCGTGGCGCCCGGCTTCACGCAACGCGACGTCCTGACGCTGGTGGCGAGTCTCGAGCGCTACTCCAGACATCCGCTGGCGCGCGCCATCCTCAAGGCGGCCACAGAGGACTCGGTCGAACTTCTCGAGGCCAGCGAGGTGAGCGAGCCGCCAGGCCAGGGCCTGGTCGGCAGTGTCGCCGGCCGCCGGCTGCAGGTGACGAGTCGCAGCAAGTTCGCCGCGCAGGACCAGGCCGCATCCGCGCAGCTGCCCCCCACCGCGGGAGGGCTCGAGTGCGTCGTGCTCAGCGACCAGCGCTACGCCGCCACCTACCGTCTTCGCGATGCGCCACGGGCAGACAGCCGTTCGTTCGTGCACCATCTGGGTCCGCGGCACCAGTTCGCGCGCGTCATGATCGTCTCCGGCGATCGCGAATCGGAGGTGCGCTACCTGGCGGAGCAGGTCGGCATTACCGAGACGTTCGCGCAGCAGAGCCCGGACGAAAAGCTGGCGATCGTGCGCAGGGAGACCGCGGCGGCCCGGACACTCTACGTCGGCGACGGCATCAACGACGCGCCAGCGATGATGGCGGCCACCGTCGGCATCGCCATCGGACAGAACAGCGACGTCACCGCCGAAGCCGCTGGCGTCGTCATCATGGACAACTCTCTGGCGAGGGTCGACGAGTTCATGCACATCAGCCGGCGGATGCGAACGATTGCGCTGCAGAGCGCGGTCGGAGGCATGGCATTGAGTCTGATCGGGATGGCCTTCGCCGCCACGGGACATCTGAGTCCGGTGGCAGGCGCGATCGCTCAGGAAGCGATTGATGTGCTGGCGGTGCTGAATGCCTTGCGCGCCGCCGTGCCTCCCAAGGTGATTCACGACTTCTGAGATGTCGTCGCGCGTTGCCGTAAGCGTCGCGATGTCGGCAACACCGATCAATGCAAGGCGCCGATGGTCTTTGTCAGGCCAGTGGCCAGCAGGTCGAGATCGGCGCTGCTCAAGCGCGCGTGAGCGTGCATCAGGCGGTAGATCGCCGGTGGCATCGCGCCTTCGCCAATCTCCTCCGCCGACTCGGCCGCCTCTTCCTGCGGGCGCTGCCACTCAGAGAAGTTGAGCACCGCGCGACCTTCCTCGACGTCGTGCTGAACGAGCCACGAGACAGGGGCAACGCTGGCATACAGCGGCCACTCGGTTTCGTTGCTGTGGCAGTCGAAACAGGCCTGCTTTGCGAAAGCTCTCGTCGATGGAGAATCCCAGACCGGCTCGGAGGCGACCGGCGGATTGACGTGATTCCGGCCGTAGGGCACCAACTGGATGGCCAGCCCTGCAACAATTACGGCGATTCCCGATCTCAGTAACCGGCGACGCCAGACGATATTCATGATTCCCCCAGAGGCGATTGCCACGATTCGAGCCGAGGTGCTCCGGTGGGAGATCGCCTGCTCGGTGACAGCAGTGCACGTCTGAGGCCAACCACGGAATTCGGCACGCGGCTTCCACAGCGAGCGCGATACCGCTGTGGCGCTGTGGTGTGCCGTCGCGGGTGGGGAAAAACCCGCAGGGGGTGCGGCTAACCGCGCCCGCGGCGTCGGGCCGTCTTCTCGCTGGGGGCGACGGACCGCATCTTCGCTGCCTGGCTGCTGGCCATTTTCTTGTCCGGGTCGGCCGGCATCGGCTTCCGGTGCTTTTTGCCTGGAGCGTCGACCACGCCGCCGCTGCGGCCCTTGTCCTTGCTCGGCGCGGTTGACGCGGCGGGAGCCTTGATGGCTTTCGCGACCTTCGTGGTGCGGCCGGCAAGCTTCTCTGCTTTGGCCTGGACGGTACCGGCGATTCGACCGAGTCGCGTGGCGAAGGCGGTCACCCGCGTCTCGATTGCGCTGGCTTTTGCCGTGCGGTTCGTCTTTGCGGAAGTGGTCGTTCGTGCGGAAGGTGTGTCGCGCTTCGCCATGCGAGCTCCGTATTCTGACGGTTCGATCGTCGCGTCAGTGTAGCGCAGCGACTTCGTGAGACCATGGTCCCCACATGAAATTCATCGCCTTTGCCGCCGCCATCATCCTGACCCTCTCCGCTGATGCCCTCGCGCAGTTGCCCAACATGGCGCTGGCCGAGAAGTGGTCGAAGGTGACGGTCGTGCACTACGACGTGGTTGGCGAAAT
>CADEEX010000085.1 GCA_902826465.1 uncultured Acidobacteriota bacterium | reverse complement strand
TCTGGTGCTGTTCGAGGTAGTGACGGCCCATGACGTACGACGATCCGAGCCGCACGCTGAAGGTGAACCGCGCGCCGCGGAACTCTTCCAGCGATTGCCGGGGATCGGTGGCCGAGGCGAGAAACACGGTGGTGGTGTGCCGATCTTCCTGACGCGTGACCACCGGGACGGCGCCGACATGTTCCTGCGCATGGGGAAAGGTAATGGCGCGATGGAACGCGACATCGAATCGACCCGCCTCGAACTGCGCCAGTATGGCGGCGGCGTCGTTGCTGGCCACGAGTGCGATCGGCCGCTTCAGTCGCGCTTCCAGATGGGCCTTGAGCGGCTGAAACCGTGCCGCCACCTGTTCGGGTGGTCCGCCGGCGTCGGCAGCGAAGACCCCGAACCGCAGCGCGGTCGGCGTGTGCATGGGGAGCGGAGCGTCGCGACAGGCGGTCAGGCACAGCACGCCTGATATGGCACGCAGCAGGCGCGAACGTGAGAGGAACCACGGGACTGCGGTCCCGCCGAGCACGCCGGACGATCGCATCGCGAACCTCCTTGATGCCGGCGCTTTGCGTCGGCACTCAGTCGAAACCCGCCGGTCGTGCTCGAGGCGCCTATGATGCGCTCGGCGGTCGTCTCCTGCAAGAGTCAGCCAGTGATGTGTCGCTCGAGTCCTACCGGGACCGCCTCCTTCGCTGCGGGCGCGGGGTAAGATGACCGGCGGCGCGAAACCGGCGATCATCGTCGCTACACGTTCGCTCAGGAGACTCTCGTGAAACGAATTGTCATTGCACTCATCCTTTCCAGCAGCGTCGCGACCTACGCCCAGCGCGGCGCCGCCCCAGGCACTGCACCGGCGCCAGGCGCGCCGCAGATTTCGCCAGAGCGGCAGGCGCAGATCGCTGCGCAGAACGAGCTCGAGAAGAACACGCCCGCCATTCCGTTCGATGCGGTGTGGCTGCCGCTGGCGCCTGATGGCCATACCATCGGCGAAACGGAAGGCGTCGCGCTCAATTCCAGGAAGCACCTGTTCGTGTACACCCGCAGCGGCAACGTCGGTCCGGCGCGCGGTGCCACGGCCGCGGAGCTGTTCGAGTTCGACCAGAACAACAAGTTCGTGAAGGAGTGGGGCAAGGGCGCCTACGGCTTCTCGTTCGCACATGCCGTCCGCGTCGACAAGGACGACAACGTCTGGGTCGTCGACGAAGGCTCGAACATGGTCATGAAGTTCAACCCGCAGGGGCTGGTGACCATGGTGCTCGGCCGCAAGGCTGAAGCGATCGACTACCTCGAAGAACACCTCGAAGACGGCGTGCACGAAGAGCGTGGTCAGTACGCGCGCGTTGGTGCCGGCGCCGGTCGCGGCGGCACGTTCAATCGTCCCACCGACGTCACCTGGGATACCGAAGGCAATATCTTCGTGGCCGACGGTTACAACAATTCGCGTGTCGCCAAGTTCAACAAGGATGGCGACTTCGTGAAGTCGATCGGCACGCGCGGTACCGCGCCCGGGCAGTTCAACACGCCGCACGCCATTACGTCAGACGCCCAGGGGAACATCTACGTGGCCGATCGTGGCAACAACCGCATTCAGGTGTTCAATCCGAACCTTGAACCGGTGCGGATCATCAGCAACGTCCGTTCGCCGTGGGCCGTCTGCATTACGCCGCCAAACGCGGCCGGCAAGCAGTTCCTGTTCAGCGCCGATGCCGGCGGCAAGATCTACAAGGTGGATCTCGAAGGCAACATGATCGGCTGGTTCGGCAAGACCGGCAAGCGCGTTGGCGACTTCTTCTGGGTGCACCAGATGCACTGCGTCAGCGACAACGAAATCATCACCGGCGAGGCGCAGAACTGGCGCGTCCAGCGCGTAACCCTCAAGGCCACTCCGCCGAAGTCTTAGTCGACGTGCGTCATCGCGGCGCTCTCGTTCGCCTGGCATCCAGCCGCCAGACGACGAGGGCGCCGGCGACGACCAGTCCCACCAGCAATTGCCGAGCGGTCGCCGGGTCGAACGGTTCGACCGCGTCCTTCATGGCCATCCGCCACGCCGTGACTCCTCCGCGCGCATAGACGTCGTAGTACGACGCGGCCTGCAGGTCGTGCGCCGTCACGGCATCGCCATCGTCGTCGAGCCCCATGGGTAATGGCGCCGGCAGCTCGGGCAACCTGTGTTGCGGGTCGACCGCCCAGCGTATGGTCTTGACGCCGAGGCTCGTTCCTTCGGTGGGCGGCCAGCCAACAACCACCAGCACGGCGACGGCGCAAATAACGCCCCACTGGGCTCGGGTGGGCTGAAACATGTGTGCGCGTTCGGCAATATGGCGGACGCAGGCATGCGGCGCCGAGGTCGAGGATAGCAGCGATTCGGCGAACGGGCCGTGACTGCCTCGTGAGAGTTCGCGGGGCCGGGAAATATTCCCCGGCCCTGCTCCCGCACGGACCGCAAATGCCCGGCGCGCGCCCGGCACGGCTGTTGCCCAAGCGGGCGGCATGACGATGAACCTTGATGCCACCGAACAGCGCCTGCGATCTCAGCTGTCGCGGCTTCTCCGCCGCTCCAGCGCCGTCACGAGTGACCTGCGCGCCGAGCACGACGACGACTGGGTCGAACGCGCGTCTGAACTCGAGAACGACGACGTGCTCGAGCAATTGGACGATCTGACCAGGAACGAGGTCCAGCAGGTGCGGCAGGCGCTCCGCCGAATCCAGGGCGGCCAGTACGGACGATGTGTCGTCTGCCACAGCGCGATACCTGAGGCCCGTCTCGAAGCCATGCCGACGGCCGACCGTTGCGTTGGATGCCAGAGCCCCGCCGAGTAGGAAGCGGAGCGGGCGCGGCCGAGCAGGTTGGGTACGCCGCCCTGCCTAGGTCGTGGGGCGCTCGGGCACACGCACATTCAGATCGGTGGTTTCCCCTTCGCGGATCTGTACCTCGGTGGTGAAGGCTGGACGGTCGGGTGCGGACACCACGACCACATGACGGCCCGCACCCAGGTGGACGACGATCTCGCCTGGCTTGGTCGTGAGCCATTCCTCGCCGTCGATGGTAAGTGTGGCGCTGAGCGGGCGGATCTGGATGGACAGCATCCCGAATCCTGCGTCGGCTGTCGTGTTCGAGGTCGGAAGTGACCCGAGCGGTGGCGTGCGCAGAGGGAGATACGTCCCTTCCGGCGGCGACGGAAGAGAGGGCGCCACACTGGGCGGCGCGCTCGCCATCGACGGAGGCAGCGGTTCCATGGTGTCGTGCAGCTTGAGCGTGGCGCCAGGCGTGAGGTAGACGCGCCGGTTCACGGTCCGGTAGCCGTCGAGATACAGGGCGATGGTGTGTCCGCCAGGCAGCAGCGGCAGCGGCTGGAAGACGCCGTCGAAGTCGTCGACCACGCCAGCATAGTAGCCATCGACGTAGACCGCGGCGTGCTTCGGCGATGCGAGGATTCTGACGTGCGCACGGCCGTCGAATCGAGGTGACCACCGGTAGGGATAGAGCGTGCGTGGCCACCACGGTTGAGGATCGAAGAACGGATCGTAGAGATAGCCGCCGATGAAGACGACGCGCGTGGGGTTCGGAGCACGGTCCTCCCGTCGCCTCGAGCTGTCCTGCCGCTTTCTGTCGTCCTGCTTCTGGCGCTGCACGGCGCGGTCGCGGTCGTGGTCGGCGTCCGTGCGTTTCTTGGCGGCCGCCTCTTCGCGTTTCCGCGCTGCGGCGTCTGCGCGGCTTTCCGTCTTGCGCTTCGCTGCTCTGTCCGGGGTGTGCTGTTCGTTGCGGGCAGTCGTTGCCAGCGAGAGCGTCGCGCTACACGCCAGGATGACGAGTGCGAGAGGAACGGATCGCTTCATGTTCGTGACTCCAGGGCGGTGGGTCGTTGACAACCGCCATCCCCGCTCTTGCCAAACGAGTGCCATGAGCGCGGCCGCTGACGCGAGTTGATCGCGCGATCAGGTCGCGTCGAGCCTGGCGCGGACCGTCGTCGCGAGGTTGACCAGCGTGTAAGGCTTTTGCAGGAAGTTGACCCCTTCGTGGAGCGGTCGCTCGCCCCCCACGAAGTCGGTGCTGTAGCCGCTGGTGAACAGCACCTTGAGGCCGGGTCGGCGCTCCAGGAGAAGGGCGGCGAGCTGCAGCCCCGAAATCCCGTCCGGCATCACCAGATCGGTGAAGAGGAGATCGACGTCCCGCCCGTGCGTGTTCCAGAGTGTCAGCGCCTCTGCGCCAGACCCTGCGCTGAGTACGCGATAGCCGCCGCGCGTCAGCGCGAGCGTCGCCAGACGTCGTACCCCGGGTTCGTCTTCGACGATCAAGACAGTTTCGTGGCCGCCAGCCAACGGTCGCACCGGTCGCGGTGCGGTCACAAGCGCAGTCGTACTGGCTGGCAGGAAGATCTCGAAACGGGTCCCGGCGCGCAGCTCGCTGGACACGCGGATCCACCCGCGATGTTGCTGGACGACGCTGAACACGGTGGCCAGGCCGAGCCCCACCCCTTTACCGACGTCTTTCGTCGTGAAGAAGGGCTCGAAGATGCGCGGCAGCACATCGGGGGCGATGCCGGAGCCTGTATCCGATGCGGTCAGTCTCACGAAGCGTCCGGGATAGGCGTCTGGCCCAGTGGCCCTGGCGCGATCGACGTTGACGACCGCCGTGGCCAGCGTCAACTTGCCGCCGCCTGGCATGGCGTCGCGAGCGTTGACGGCGAGGTTCATGACGATCTGTTCCAGCATGCTCACGTCGGCCTCGACCGTGGTGCCCTCCGCCGCGAGCTGCAGTTCGAGAGAAATGTGCGCGCCCAGCAGCCGACGGAGCATGCGCGCAACGTCGCCCAGCACATCGTTCAAGTCGAGGACACGTGGATGCATGATCTGCTGGCGGCTGAACGTCAGCAGTTGGCGTGTCAGGTTTGCCGCCCGTTCTGTCGCGTCGACGATCTCGTTGACGGCGGTCGCGGACTCGGGCGTCAGGTGCGCGGTGGCCAGCAGTTGTGACTGTCCCTGGATGATCGTCAGAATGTTGTTGAAGTCGTGGGCGATGCCCGCAGCGAGCTGCCCGATCGCCTCGAGTCGCTGCGACTGCCGCAACTGCTCCTCGATACTCTTCTTGTCGACCGCGTAGCGGACCGCCCGCGCCAGCGCCCGGCCTGTCAGCTCGCCCTTCACCAGGTAGTCTTGGGCGCCCTCGCGCAGGGCGCTCAGGCCGACCGCTTCGTCTTCGAGTCCTGTCAGGACGATCACGGGCCGACCGGCGACACAGCTTCGCACCTGCCGGTAGGTGTCCAGCCCCTGGCTGTCTGGCAGTCCGAGATCGGTGAGCACGATGTCGAACCGGCTCAGATCGCTCCGCTTGCGCAATTCCTGCACGCGACTCACCGCTTCGACCTCGAAGTGTGCCATCGCCGAATCGGCCAGCAGGTCGCGGACCAGCAGGACACTCGACGGGTCGTCTTCGACCAGCAAGACGCGCAGCGCCTGTCCGACGCGGACCGGTGGCGCCGGCGGGTGCGCCGGTTCTGAGCGCGTCGCCCGGCGGATGGCGTCTTCAGCTGGCAGCGTCACCACTTGAAACCAGTAGTCGCCGATGGAGTGGATGATCTCGGCGAAGCGGGGAAAGTCGACCGGCTTCTTGACGAATGAGTTCGCGTGGTGCCCGTACGAGCTGATGACGTCTTCTTCCGCATCCGAGGTGGTCAGTACGACGACGGGGATGAATCTGAGGAAGGCATCGTTCTTGATCTCGATGAGAACTTCGCGGCCGTCCTTCTTCGGCAGGTTCAGATCGAGCAGGATCAGATCCGGGCGGGAGGCCGTCGCGTACTTGCCTTCACGGCGCAGGAACGCCATCGCTTCGATGCCGTTCTCGACGGTATGGAGGTTGTTGATGATGAGCGCCTGCTTCAACGCCTCGACCGCGATCAGGCGATCGGTGGGGCTGTCCTCCACCATGAGAATCTCTACGGGTCGCAACTGATTGCTCATGAGGGCCTCGGCGCCGACGCCGGAATCGAGAAGTGAAAGACCGAGCCGACTCCTGGTGTCGACTCCACCCACATGCGGCCCGAGTGGCGTTCGACGATCTTCTTGCAGATCGCCAGGCCGATGCCGGTGCCCGGGTACTCGGCGCGTGTGTGCAGGCGTTGAAACAGGCTGAAGATGCGCTCGAAATACTGCGGCTCGATGCCGATGCCGTTGTCGTGCACCGAGAACTCCCAAAGGTGATCGGTCCTGATGGCGCTGACGTGAATGCGTGGCGGTTCGGCGCGGCGGTACTTCAGCGCGTTCCCGATCAGGTTCTGGAACAGCTGTGTCAGTTGGGCGCCGTCGGCCGGCAGCGTCGGCAGGGCGTCGACGGTAACGATGGCCTCGCCCTCCCCGATCGCCGTCTGCAGATTCGTCAATGCGCGGCGAAGCGCCGCGGCGCTATCGGTGGGCGCGAGGTCGAGCCGTTGCCGATCGAGGCGCGAAAACGCCAGCAGATCGTGAATGAGGTCGTGCATGCGCTCCGCGCCATCGACGATGTGCTGAATCAATTCGTCGGCGCCGGCGTCGAGCTGGCCGCCATAGCGGCGTTTGAGAATCTGGCTGCAGCCGGCGACGGCGCGCAGCGGTTCCTGCAGGTCGTGTGAGGCCACATAGGCAAACTGCTCGAGCTCGGCGTTGCTGCGTTCGAGCGCGCGCTTCTGCTTGGTGAGATCCAGCTCCAGCTGCTTCCGCGCCGTGATCACTTGAGTAAAGAACAGGAGCCCACCGATGTCGCCACTCGCGGTGAGCCACGGTCGTACCTCCCATTGGAGCCATTCCGTCGAGCCGTCAGCACGACGGAACACGTCCTCGTCGCAGCGCTCGATGGCGCCGGCGAGCGCCCGCTGATGGATCGCCTTCCAGCGTTCGGGAAGGTCGGGAAAGACCTCGTAATGATTGCGGCCGACAATGTCCTGTCCGGTGAGGTGGTAGTCTTCCAGCCATCGTTCGCTGGTCAGCAGATAGCGCACGTCGCGATCGAGCATGGCGATGGCCGCCGGCGCGTGCACCACAAACTCGCGCAGCAGCCGCTCGCTCGAACGGAGCGCCTGTTCGGCCTGCCGCTGCTCGGTGACGTCCCAGTTGATGCCGACCATGCGCACCGGGCGTCCTGTGTCGTCGCGGTGCACCACCGCCGCACCGCGGAGATATCGCGTGGCGCCAGACGGGTGCTGGACGACGCGAAACGCCGTGTCGAACTCGCGTTCACCCCTGAGCGCCGCGGCGAGTTCGGCGTCGGCTCGGGCAAGGTCGTCAGGATGCAGCGCGCGCCGCCACGTTTCGTAGCCGCCGACCGACTGGTCTTCCTCGATGCCATAGAGTCGGAACATCGTCGGGTCCCAGGCGAGGACGTTGTCGTGTACGTTCCAGTCCCAGATCCCGATGCTCGCCGCGGCAGTGGCCAGACGAATCCGCTCGTGCGCCGCGCTCAATTGTGTGGCGGCCGATTGTGCGGCTTCGGTCGCGGTGGCGAGTTCTGCGGTACGCACCTGGACGCGCGCCTCGAGGTCGCGATTCACCTGGCGGAGGGCCGTCTCGGCGTCACGCAGATCCTGGATGTCGGTGTTTGAGCCGAACCACTTGGTGATCACACCAGTCGCGTCACGGAGCGGTGTCGCGCTGGCCTTGAACCAGCGATAGTGGCCGTCGTGCCGACGGATGCGAAACTCAATCTCGTACGCCTCGCCGGAGCGCGTCACCGTCTGCCACGCCTGCGTGGCGCGGTCGCGATCGTCTGGATGCAGGCGCTCGAGCCACGCGTCGCCCGGTTGCGGCTGTGCCGGCAGTCCGGTATACGCCACCCACTGCGGACTGAGGTAGTCGCACACCCCATCACCGCGGCAGGTCCAGATCAGCTGTGGCAACGATTCGACGAGCGCCCGGAACCGCTCTTCGCCGGCGCGAAGCGCGTCTTCCAGCTCCTTGCGCAGCGTGATATCGGTGCCAACCTCGATGAACTGCGTGATGCGACCGAGCGCATCGAGAAACGGGACGATCGTGATCGCCAGCCAGTAGGAGATGCCGTTCTTGGCCTTGTTCTTGATCTCGCCGTGCCAGACTCGGCCGCCACCGATCGTCTCCCACAGGTCGGCGAAGAACGTCTGCGAGTGGTGACCGGAGCTCAGCCTCCGGTGGTCGCCGCCGAGCAGTTCGGCTGACGCGTAGCCAGAGATCGCCGAGAACTGGGCATTGATGCTGATGATTCGGCCCTGCGGGTCAGTGAACGCGACGATGGCGTGCTCGTTGAGCGCGGTGCGCAGGTCCTGCAACTCGCGCGTCGAGGCGTTCAATCGATCGTGCTGAGCCTCGAGCGCCTCATGCAATTCGTTCAGTCGCGCCGCCAGACCCCATGCCACCACAATGACGATCAGCAGGCTGGCCGTGCCGAACAGCGCGACGCCCACCGCCGCGTTGTAGAATCCGGCGCGTTCTCCTTGGACGGTCAGCCATCCGAGCGCGATCAGCAGCATCGCCAGAGGGAGCAACGACGGACGTATGAACCTGCCGCCCATGTGAGTGTCCGTCAGCACGGCGACCGGACCCGCGAGCGGTCTGGCCCAGAGCGTGCCAAGGCCCATGACGATGAACAGCACGGCGGTGTGGACGGCGATCGACGAGAACAGAAAGAACGAGGAGAGCGCCTGCGAGCCGTACAGGTAGCCTTCCAGCCCGATGAGACCGACAACCAGCACGACCACCGAGAGCGCCTGTGACAGGGAGGCCGCTCGCGCGCTCGCGGCATCGAGGGCCATCAGCGCACCGCTCAAGAGCAAGAACCCGACGGCCGTGGCCGCCGACATCCGGCCCGGTGGCAAGAAGCGCGGATCGGTCACCACGTCGCGGACGAACACCTCGTCGAGCCGCAGGTTCCAGCCGAAGAGGTACTCGATGAGTGTCATGCCGGCGAGGGCCAGGACCGCGAGGACACACAGATGGGCGAGCCGTCGCTGCCCCGCGGTGGTGGGCGGCACGCGCCGCAGCCAGAGCGCCGCGCCCGCCAGCGTGAAGCAGAGCGCGGTGTTGACCTTCATCGTGGCCAGACCCGGCACGATGCTCTTCAGGACCGCCACGTTCGCGGCCCAGCCGAGCAGCACGAGAGCGCCGGCGACCATCGTCAGGAGACTCGCCGCGCTGGTGAGGGAATGATGTCTGGAATCTGACAACGTGAGCCTTGTGTCCCGGCAGAAAAAGCAACCGGCATGCCATCGCGTGTCGGCCTGCGCGACGAGGAACGTGGGTAACTTTCCGCGGTGACGAGGAAGATTCCCCTCTGAGCGCTCCCGTATCCAGGCGACCCTCGGCCTACGTACGGACGCCGTTGGCATGCAGGCTTGCATAGGTGTCCAACCGCGAGGATCACGTGAAGGAGACAGAACGATGAATCGTTTGCGCGGAAAGGTGGCGATCGTCACGGGCGGAGCCGTGGGCATCGGACGGGCCGCCTGCGAGCGGATGGCGCAGGAAGGGGCCACGGTGATCGTTACCGACCTCAACGACGAGGGGCGCGCCGTCGCTGAGTCTCTGGACGCGAGTGGGCACATGGCCGCGTTCTATCGGCTCGATGTCAGTCGCGAGTCCGACGTTGCCGCCGTCTTCAGCGAGGTGCAGCGACGATTCGGCCGTCTCGATGTGCTCGTCAATAACGCCGGCATTTCCGGCGTCAACAAGCCGACGCACGAGGTCACCGAAGCGGAGTGGGACGCACTGATGGCCGTGAACGTGAAGGGCGTCTTCTTCTGCACGAAGCACGCAATCGGGCCGATGCGTGCGTCAGGCGGCGGCAGCATCGTCAACCTGTCGTCGATCTACGGGCTTGTTGGTGGCGGTGACGTGCCGCCGTATCACGCCGCCAAGGGCGCGGTGCGTCTGATGGCCAAGAACGACGCGCTCACGTATGCCAAGGACCGGATTCGCGTGAACTCCATCCATCCCGCGTTCATCTGGACGCCGATGGTGGAGGCGTTCGCCGCCAGCATCGGCGACCCAGGTGAGGTGCGCAAGGCACTCGACGCGAAGCACCCGATCGGCCACGTGGGCGAGCCCGACGATGTGGCGTGGGGGGTGGTGTACCTCGCCTCCGACGAAGCGAAGTTCGTGACCGGAGCCGAACTCGTGATCGACGGCGGATACACCGCGCAATAGACCGGGAGCCCAGCCCAACGCCACGAGCGGTTCGCTGATATCCTCAGCGCGGATCGCATGACTCACGCCTCCCCCATGGTGTCGCCAACGCGTCCGGTGCATCGGCCGGCGCTCACAACCGCCCTGCTGCTGACCGGCCTCGGCATCGTCGTCCTGGCGCTGACGGTGTCCTGGCGTCAGGCGCTGCTGTTCCTGATTGGCACCGGTGCCGGCCTTGTGCTGTACCACGCGGCGTTCGGCTTCACCTCGGCATGGCGGGAGGCCATTGCCCATGGACGTGGCGCGGGCCTTCGCGCGCAGATGCTGATGCTGGCGGTGACGACGGCCGTCTTCGTACCGGTGCTGGCGCACGGCAGCGTCTTCGGCCAGGCGGTGCGTGGTTCGGTCGCGCCAGTGGGTGTGCCGGTCATGGTTGGCGCCTTCATCTTCGGAATCGGCATGCAGCTTGGTGGAGGCTGCGCCTCGGGCACGCTGTTCAGTGCGGGTGGTGGCAGCGTCCGCATGTACGCGACGCTCGTGGCATTCATCGCCGGCTCGGTGCTCGGCGTGCTGCACGCGCCAATGTGGGATGGCGCGCCAACGGCGGGTCCCCTGTCGTTGCTGGTCGAGCTCGGTGCGCTGCCGGCGTTGTCGATCAGCGCTGTGGCGTTTGGTGCGATCGTCGCGGTGTCGTTCTGGCTCGAGAAGCGCGCACACGGGATCCGGCCCGAGCCGCGTGCCGTGCCGCCCCGGCGCTGGTTCTACGGCCCGTGGTCGCTGGCCGCGGGGGCTCTGGGGCTGGCGGCCGTGAACGTGGCCACGCTGTGCCTCGCCGGACGCCCCTGGGGCATTACGTCGGCGTTCGCGTTGTGGGGCGCCAAGCTGCTGATGGCCTCGGGTGTTGACGTCGCGACCTGGCCTTACTGGCAGACCGCCGCCCGAGCCGCCGATCTGCGCGCGAGCGTACTCAGCGACGTGACGTCAGTGATGGACGTCGGCATCATGCTCGGTGCCCTGGGCGCCGCCGCCCTTGCCGGCCGCTTTGCGCCGGTCTGGCGTGTACCGGCCCGATCGATGGCCGCGGCGATTCTTGGCGGGGTGTTACTTGGCTACGGCGCCCGCATCGCGTTTGGCTGCAACATTGGCGCGTTCTTCAGCGGTGTCTCATCGACCAGCCTCCACGGCTGGGTGTGGTTTGCCGCGGCGTTTGCCGGAAACGTCGTCGGCACGAAGCTCCGCCGGCCGTTCGGGCTGGTGGTGTGAGACGCGACGACGTCCGTTAGTTTAGGCTGCCGCGCGAACGTCGATCTCCGGTGCGGCGGCGGCTGTCTTGTGCGCCGCCCGTGCGGTCAGAAGCACCATGGGTTGATAGGTGGCCTCACGGAATTCTCCTTCGGGATTCGAAGGCTGTACTCCCGCGATCAGCATGAATGCGCTTGTGGTTCCAATGGCCAGCGCGAACACCATCAAGAACATGACGACAACAATAGTGGCCATAACGACTCCTGCAGATCCGTCTCACGCCCAGCACGCTCGACGACCATTCGACGGCGGGCGGGCATGAATGTTTGCCTCCGACAGAGGCAACAGACGTGCCGGCGGCGCGTCTGTCGGATCTGGCCGGAAACCGTGTCATCCGCGGGTCGGCTCGGCCGGGCGCCGTGGAATAGTTCGCGTCTCGGGGGAAATTGACCCCAGCCGGCAAGGACGCCAGGTCGCGTTGTCTTTCGTTTTGTGAGGCGAGTGGATACCATCGTTGACACCGCCATTGAGTCCACCACACACATCGACTGCGCCGACGGCCGTTGACGCCGCATCGGACGTTCCTGCCGTGCAGTTCGACCAGGTGTCGCTGTCGTTCGACGAGACGGAGGTCCTGCGCGACGTCAGTTTCACGCTGCCGGTGGGCAGCATGAAGATGCTGGTCGGCGCCAGCGGATCAGGGAAGTCGATCGTCCTGAAGCTGATTCTCGGCTTGCTGCGTCCGGATGCCGGAGCGGTCTCCGTCTATGGGCACCGGGTCGACGAGATGCGCGAAGCCGACTTGAGGGTCCTGCGCAGCGACATCGGCATGCTGTTCCAGGAGAGCGCGCTCTTCGATTCGTTGACCGTTGAGGAGAACGTCGGCTATCGGCTCGACGAGGAGATGCATCTGCCAATGGAGCAGGTGCGCCGTCGAGTCGAGGAGGTGCTCGGTTTCATCGGCCTCAGTCAGCAGATCGACCGCATGCCGTCGGCGTTGTCAGGAGGACAGCGACGGCGTGTCGCGATCGCGCGAGCGATTGCCTCGAGTCCGAAACTGCTGCTGTTCGATGATCCGACGACCGGACTCGATCCGCTGACCGCGATCTCGGTCAACGACGAGGTCATCAAGTTGCGCGACCTCGAGCACGTGACCTCGATCGTCGTCACGCATCAGATGCGGGATGCGTTCTACGTCGCCCAGCACCGGGCCGTGGCCACGGGCGATGGGCACCGCATCGAACCAGCCGTCGATGCGACCTCGTCCCCGGTGCGTTTCATGGTGCTGCACGAGGGGCGCATTTCTTTCGAGGGAACAGCCGACGAATTGCTCGCCTCGCCCGACCCGCACCTGAAGGAGTTCCTGCACAAGACGTTGCCGCCCTGGTAGCACCGCCAGCGCGCCGCGCCGCGTTCAGGGCTGCGGGCGCCGGTCCGTGGCATTCCACACATACCAGGCGCACGCCTGTGCCAGCAGCCAGGCCACTCCTGCGGCACCGAGTCAGCGGGGCCACAGCTCGAGCGGAACTGCGACGCCGCCGAGAA
>CADEEX010000084.1 GCA_902826465.1 uncultured Acidobacteriota bacterium | reverse complement strand
CCCCGGCCTCTCACGCTCGCTCATCGCAGGCGTGGCGAACGCGAAGGGCGACTTCGTGGCCATTCTGGACGATGACGACGAGTGGATGCCGGAGAAGCTGTCCGTGCAGATGTCCGTGGCGCCGGCGTCCGGTGTGTCATGGCCGATCGTCTCGTGCGTGTTCATTGCGCGTAGCTCTGGAGGCGACCGTCTTTGGCCCCAGCGGATGCCTGACGCCCACGAGGTGATGAGCGAGTACCTCTACTGCCAGCGCGGCCTGCGTGGAGGCGAAGGGATGCTGCTGCCGTCAACGCTCCTGATGCCGAAGGCGCTGCTGGAGCGCGTGCCGTATTCAGTCGGCCTGCCGCGATTCAACGATGTCGACTGGCTCCTGCGTGTGTCGCGCGTCGAGGGAGTGGCGGTGCTGTTCCCCGATCCCGGCACGCCACCGCTGGTGGTGTGGCATCACGACAGCGGCCGCGCAACCATGAGCCAGTCCGGCGCGTGGCAGCAGGGGCTCGCCTTCGCGCGCGATCGCCGGGCCCTCTTCACGGCGCGGTCCTACGCATCGTTCCTGCTCACACAGGTGGCCGCGATTGCCGCCCGCGAGCGGCGCCCGCGGGCGATTCCGGTGCTGCTCGCCGAGGCGACTCGTCGAGGTGCGCCACGGTTGATGGACGTCCTCGCGTTCGGCGCGATCTGGCTGGTGCCACCGCGCCTGCGTGTGGTCCTGACAGCGCGTCGCTAGATACACTCGGTCACACAGACACCATGGCGGCATCGTTTCTCGAGAAGCTTGGGCATCTCGCGTCCGTGTATCCGGGCTCACTCCTGGGCGGCCTCCGGCATCGTCATGCTCTCGCGTCGATCGAGACGACCTGCCTGTTCATCGGGTATCCGCGCAGCGGCCATAGCCTTGTCGGGTCGCTGATCGATGCACATCCGGAGGCCGTCATCGCGCACGAAGCGGACATTCTGAAGTACGTGTTTGCCCGCTTCTCCAAGGCGCAGTTGCAGTACCTGATGCTCGACAACAGCCGGCGCTACGCCGCAGCAGGACGGACGTGGCAGGGTCATACCTACGACGTGCCTGGCCAGTGGCAGGGACGATTCCGTCGGCTGCGCGTGATTGGAGACAAGCACGGCGAAGCCACCCTCGTGCGGCTGATGCTCGTGCCCGGACTGCTCGACTGGGTCGAGCGATCACTTGGACCGGATGTGCGCTTCGTCCATGTGGTGCGCAATCCGTTCGACAACATCGCGACTATCTGGTCAAAAGGTGTCGAGCGCTTCGCACCAGGAATCGTGCGGTTGAGTGGCGACGCGCTGCAAGACAGTGTGGCGTACTACGAGGCGCTCAGTCGTGGTGTCGAGGCGCTCAGGCCGCTCATCGGCGATCGGATGCTGGACGTGGCTCACGAGGACCTGATCGCCAAACCGACCGAGGAACTCTCGCGGATCTGCCGGCACCTGGGGCTTGAACCTATGCCCGACTATCTCGCTGCCTGTGCCGGCATCGTGTTCGAGAAGCCTCACAAGAGCCGACACGATGCGCCGTGGACGCCCGCGCTTCTCGCGCGTGTTGGCGAGCATGCCCAGCGCGTGCCTGCGCTCGCGCGCTACACGTTCAGTTCGACGCCTTGAGGTCTGCCAGGGCGCGGCGGGCATGTTCCACCGCCTGCCGGAGCTGGTGTTCCATCACCAGGTTGCCCTCTCGCTGCACGTCGCGGTGCGTCGCGCCCACTTCGAAGCGTTCGACGGCACCGGTCAGATGGCGCACGAGCGCATAAGGGGCGTCTGCGCGATCGCGTCTCATCCGGTCGGCACTCCGCAACAGCAAGACCGGGCCGTCGTAGCTCCAGCGACGGGTCTTGAGGCGGGCCATCTCGAACGCCAGCGTCACGCGCGTCGGCGCGTCACGCGCGTCGGAGAGCAGCGCTCGTCGGCACCAGACTTTGATGAGGCGCCCTGACCTGCGCCACCATGGCAGATCGCTCGACACAATCGCCGGCGGGTCGATGAGGAGCAGTGGTCCCACCGATTCGCCGGCCGACCGGAGTTGATTGGCCATCTCCAGGCAGACAAGGCCGCCCGCGCACAGCGAGCCGATGAAGTACGGACCACGCGGCTGGATGGCGCGCATCGCCTGCAGGTATTGGCGTGCCATCTCCTCGATGGTGTTGCGATGTGGACGCGATAGATCGAGGCCGGCCGCCTGAAAGGCGTAGACCGGCTGCTCGACGCCCAGCACGTCGAGCACGTGCTGCTTGGCGAACGCGCGGCCCGGCCGGCCGTGCACCAGAAACAGTGGCGTGTGACGACCGGTAGCTCTGAGCGGCACAAGGATTCGCGGGCGATGCATCCGGAGGGCAGAGCTCGAACGCTGCACCTCGCGCACCAGGTTAGCCATGCCAACGACGGTAGGTCGTTCGAACAGCCGCTCCATTGGCACGAACTGTCCGATGGCCCGCTCGATGTGCAGATGCAGCAGGGTTGCCTGCAACGAGTCGCCGCCCAGCAGGAAGAAGTCGTCCGCGCGGCTGACGCGCGGCACCCGCAAAACCGTCCGGAACGCCGCAGCAATCTGGCGCTCCAGCTCGTCGTCTACATCGCTGACAGGTGTGTCTGACGCCGAGGTCGTCGCTCGTTGTTCTTCGTCGATCGCCATCAGCCGCTGGCGATCGATCTTGCCGCTGGGCGTGGTCGGCAGCGAATCGACGACCACGGTGCGCGCTGGCACCTTCCACTCAGGAAGCGTGGTGCCGAGTCGCTGCCTTACTGACTGGGCGTCGAACGATTGCCCTGGGCGCATCACCACGAACGCCAGCAGTCGCGGCTCGTCGTCATCGGTCGCAGTGACGACCGCCGCCTCGGCGATGTCGTCGAGCTTCAGCAGCGCCGCTTCGACTTCCCTGGTGTTGACGCGGAACCCGCGAATCTTCACCTGGTGATCTCGGCGCCCGATCAGCTGGAATCGACCATTCGGCAACAGTCGTCCAAGATCGCCGGTGCGGTGCGTCTCGATGCCGTCTTTCCCGGCGGGCATCGTGACCACCAGTTCACCGGCCTCGCCCTGTGGCAGCGGATTTCCCTCGTCACCCACCACGGTCAGCGTCTTGCCGACGACGGGCTGTCCGGTGTCGACGATCTCGAAGATGTTGTCCGACGCATGCGTGGCGCGGGCGATGGTCAGGAGTCCGGTCTCAGTCGTGGAGAAGCGATTGTGGACCGCGCCTGGTGGCACGAAGTGGCGCCGCCATCGCTCGAGATCCGACGGCAGGACCACGTCGCCCCCGAGGAGGACCAGCCTTACCGATGGAAAGCGTGTGTCCGTATCAAGGATTTCGAGGAAGCGTCGGAACAGCACCACCGGCGGGTGGAACACCGTGATGCCCTCGGCGTGGAGCCACGTGCGAAGCGCGGTGAGTCCCTCCGAGACGACGTCGAACAGGCAGAGGGTGGCACCTTGCAGCAGCGTGCCAAACAGGTCTGTCTGTGACCGTCCATAGGCGAAGTGTGTCAGGCACGTCTGCCGATCGTCAGGCGTGAGCGCCTCGTAGTGCATGGCCAGCCACACCCGGGAGAGCACCACGCGGTGACTCCTCGCGACACGTTTCGGTGTGCCGGTCGTTCCAGAGGTGTAGAACACGGCCGCCAGGGAGTCGGGCGCCGATGCGTTCGGAAGCGCAGACGTTGGCACCTGGTCGTCGATCGACTCCAACGCGAGTTCCGGATATCGGTCGCCCACGACATCTCGCACCCGCGCCTGCTGTGCCAGCGTCGTGAGCACCAGGTGTGGCGCTTCGGCAGCAAGCATGGCCGACTGCGCGTCTGCGGGCAGGCGCGGATGGACGGCGAGGTAATGCTTGCCTGCCTTGAGGGCGGCAATCGCGGCAATCACCATCTCAGGAGACTGGTCGATGACGTAGGCGATGCAACCGGCGGCAGCAGGCGTGCGTCTCGCGATCTCGTGCGCAACCTGATTGGCGCGGGCGTCCAGCTGTTGATAGGTCCACTGTTGACCGCCGCCGGTCAGTGCGATGCGTCCAGGGAACGCGTTCACGACGGCGTCGAAACGCGCCATGATCGTCTGCTCGATGTCGGTCAGTGTGAACGGGAGTGCGTCCGGAGATACGTCGGTGGGCACGGGCAGCGTCGGGGCAAGCTTACTTGCGCGGCAACGCTTCGGCAATACTGTGAGGAGTGCGCGCGTTCGACATCGTGACGGTTCCCGACTTCAGCGGCAGTGCGTCGGCACTGTTTGAAGCGCGGACGTTGCTGTTTCTGGCGGCGTGGATTGAGTATGGCGGCGCCGTGCGTGGGTATCCGATGCACCTGGCCTGCATCGGTGCACCGCCGGCGAGCGTCCAGTGGTTGGCGGCGAAGAGCGGCGCCCACATCACGGTGCACGCGCCGGTGCGCGCCGAGGGACGTGGCAGTTCGAACAAGCTGCGCGGCCTCGAGGTGCAGGGGCTCGAGGCGCGTGTCTTGCTCCTCGATACCGACGTGCTGATTCTGTCGGACCTGGCGCGGCTGTCGGCAGTGCCCGATGGCATTGCGGCGGCGCCGGCGATGAAGCCGCGAGTCCCGCCGGCGTTCTGGGCGCGCATCTATCCGGCGCTCGGCATGCCGATCCCGACGGCGCGCATGGCCAGCGTGGCCGGTGCGCTGCAGTGCGGGCTGCGGGGCACACGGGTCTACCGTGGGCAGGAACGCGATGCCAGGAGCATGTTCCCCTACTACAACAGTGGCGTGATCTTCATGCGCTGGGACGTCGGTCTACGACCGTTGTGGGAATCGCACGTCCGGACCATTGCGGGTCTGTTTTCACCAGACGAGGAGGCGTGGCCCTCGGTGGGAAAAAGCGACCAGGCCGGTCTCGCCACCGCGATCGAATCACTGCGTCGGCGCGGCGTCACGGTGTCCGACCTGCCCCAGCAAAGCCACGCGCACTGGCTGTCGGTCTACCGGAATACGCCGCCGCTCGATGACGTCGAGTTGTTCCACGCGATCTTCCTGTTCGGCAAGACGACGTCAGTGTCGATGCACCTCGGTCGCCAACTCCATCGCTACCGACTGCATCTGGCGCACCGCATGATCGAGGAATGGTGGCTCGACCAGATCCCGGCTTCGCGTCTGTCGTTGATGTTCAGGTACCTGCTGCCGTCGCTCGGCCGATCGCACAGGCTGGGCGCTCGCCTCGCACACCTCTATCGCGCACACGTCGCGCCGGCCATGCAGCCGTGCTCCCGAACCTGATCATCATCGGCGCCGCCAAGGCTGGCACCACCAGCCTTCACTACTATCTCGGTCTGCATCCCGAGATCGCGATGTCGCGCGTCAAGGAGCTCTGGTTCTTCTCGCACGACGAACGGTGGGTGCAGGGCGCTGACTGGTACGCCTCGCAGTTTCGTAGCGACGCGCGCATTCGAGGCGAAGCGTCGCCGTCGTACACGTCGCCAACCCGCTTTCCGCACGCGGCTGAACGGATGCACGCGGTTGTGCCGGACGCGCGTCTGATTTACATCGTGCGCGATCCGATCGCTCGCGCCGTCTCGCACTACAACTTTGTCCGTAACCAGGGGCGCGAGTCCCGTTCGATCGATGACGCCCTGTCGGCGCCAGACAGTCGCTACGTGATCGAGAGCCAGTATTGGATGCAGCTCGAACGCTACCTGCAGTACTTTGACGCGTCGCGAATCCTGGTGATGAGCCAGCACGACCTGGCGCGAGACGTCCGCGCGGCACTCGAGCCGGTCTACCGATTTCTCGAACTCGAGTCGCCGCCGCCATCGCGGCAGTATGAGGTTCGGCTGAACGAATCGAATGTCCTGCGCGCCACCAGCAAGGCGAGTCGCGCGCTTGCGCGTCTCAACGACACGGCCCTGGTCCAGAAGATCCCAATGGCCGTCCGCCTGCGGGTGGGACGGCTGCTCTATCTCCCGTTCCAGAAACCACCGGCACCGCAGCGACCGAGCGCCGAAGTGCTCGCCGCATTGAAGGGACGACTGGCCCGGGATGCCGCGCGCTTCCGTGCGTTTACGGGTCGGTCGTTTCCGGAGTGGTCGATCTAGCACGGCGGCCGACCACTTCGCGCACCCGCACTCCAGGGGCGGCAAAGACGTCCTTCAGGCAAGGCGCCTGCGAGACCACCATCGGTGTGTCGTCGTACTCGAGCAGATAGTCCACGAGCGGCATCGCGGTGACGGCGGCGCAGAGCCCCTCAGACGACGTCGCGCTATACAATGAGATGAGTTCCCTGCTCCGGCTCAGCATCCGTCGCCCGCTCACGCCGGAGCGCTGGAAGTAGGCGCGGCGGTTCGTCATGGCGGTCAACACGTTGGTGGTCGCGACTCGCTCGCGCGACCGCGTCACCCGGTGCTCCGGGTGTGCGGCCACCACGGCGTCGGCGGGTGTCTGTGTCTGGATCCACGCGTACGCGCCCAGGTCGCCGGATGTCAACACGTAGGCGCGCCGTGGCTGGTCGTGCATCGCTGCGTTGGCGGCGCGGTACGCCACCATCGTCAGCGCCACCAGCACGGCCATCCCAACGCCCGTCCGCAGCGCCGCACTGGGCAGGCGATCGGCCAGGGCGCGGACGACCATCGTCAACGGCGCCATCGCGAGCAGCACGGCGAGCAGATGGGTTACCTGAATCACCTGGTGCCCGATGGAGATGGCAGGACGTTCGACCAGCAGTGAGGCGCTGACGGCGCCCACTAGACCGATTCCGCAGAACCACTCCAGTGACGTCGGCGTCGCCCTGCCACGGCGCCATTGCCACAGCCTCACGAGAATGAGGAGGGCGAGCCACATGCCGACGAGGCGTGTGCCCACCCACAGCACGACCGCCACGGCCGGCGACAGCGCGTCGGGAAGTCCCATCACCATGGTGTACAGGCGCGCCGGCAGAAACCAGCCCTCGAGCAGGCTCCGGCCAAATCCACCGTAGCGGATGATCAGCGACGTGCTCGAGACGTCGTAGCGGCCGGCCACGATTTCCGCCACGAGCACGGCGATGCCGGCGGCGAAGACGGCGGGTCCCGCAAGATAGCGACGATCGCGGCGGACCACGGCGAGCCCGAGGCAGACGGCGATGAACGCCGGGCCGATCGACAGCAGATGCTGACTGCGCGTCCGTGCCAGCGCCGCGACGAACACCGCGCTCAGGACGAGCGCGCCGATTTTCGATCGTGTATCGCGTGTGCGCTCGCCGATCAGCAGTGCCACCGCGGCCGCCATGATCAGCAGACGGCCGGCGCCCTCGTGCTGGTTGAGTCGAGGCGAGTAGAAGTGCGTCTGATAGAACGCCGGCATGTACGGCGTTTCGATGGGTGCCAGCGTGCGATTGAGATCGTAGATGTGCGGCACCACGCCGAGCACCAGCATCGTGGCGGCGACATATCCACCGAGCCGCTCGCCGGCGAGCTCGCGGCCGATGGCGTAGGCGAGCGGGACGCCGAGCAGCACCAGCAGCAACGCGCCGTGGATCATGTAGCTGTCGATCGGCGCAACGCCGCCGAGGCGCGAGAGCAGGGCCAGATAGGCGTGGTGAAAGTCGGGATAGACGCGCGCGGGCACGCCGGCGAAGCTGAAGTCCTCAACCGCCGGCAGATCGCGAACGAGGCCCTGCACGATCGACACGCCCTGGTAGGCGTCGATGTAGGCGTAGCTGGCGAGCGTCCCCTCGCCTTCCTGCTGCGCCGGCGTCAGCATCGGTGTGATGGCCACGAGGCTCAGGCAGACGATGGCCACGACGATGGGCGCGGCTGGGTAGCGCGCCAGGGTGGCCGACAGTGGCAGGAAGGGCGTGCCTGGCGTGCGCCGCTGCCATGCCCCGATGGCCCAGGCGCCAGCCAGCATGGCGACCACGAAGGGGTAGACGGCGAGGGCGCCAATCGTTCCGAGCGCCAGGGCGAGTGCGATCGCGGACAGATAGCCCGACGCGCCGATCAGTGCGACCCGCGCCGGCAGCGCCCGACCGCTCGGCACGAGCGCATCGACGATGAGGACACCCGACGGCACTATCAGGAGCGCGTGCAGCATCGCCACGCGTACTATGTCGGCGCCCTGTCCGGTCGACAGATCCAGCCAGAGCCACGTGGCCGCGGCCACGCCCCCCACGCTCACCACGGCGCGGCGATTCGGCCGCACCTGCTCCCAGAGCCAGCACCACGCGAACGTGGCGCTGCTATAGAGGAAGTACAGCAGGTGCAGAGGGACGGCCCGCGCGGCAAACAGGCCTCCCCGCACACGGCGGAGGAACCCGTAGAACTCGCGATTGAGTGTCAACACCGCGGCGAGTGCAAGCGCAAAGGCCACACGCGCCACGGTCGCTACGGCGAGGCCCGCGACGCGCCGGTCGGTCGCGAACATCCACGGTCCGGCCATCATCAGCACGGCCACCAGCAGCGCGCTCCACCGGGAGGCGTGACGGAGGTTGAGGTCGTCAGGAAGGGCGCCTCTGGAGATGATCAGCGACGACCATGGATATGCGCGCTGCAGAATCTCCGTTGTGAGCAGCGACCTGATCGTCCAGCGCTTCAGGTGTGTCACCTGCAGACCAGCATCGAGTCGTACTCGGTACCCGGCCCTCGCGAGCCGCTGTCCAAGCTCGATGTCTTCGATCGACGGTGTCGGGTAGGCGCGCGCGTCGAATCCGCCCACGGCGTCGAACACATGGCGCCGGATGGCGCCGCAGCCCGCCCAGAACGATGCGCTTTCGGCTCGTGCCCTTTGGTGGGTGTAGTGGTGCAGCAGGTTCTTGTACTGCGAGAGAAAATTCGGTGCGGCTGGTCGATCGTCGTAGGCGCCGAACAGGCCGGCGAGCGTCGCGTCGGCGTCGAATGCAGCGATCGTGCGAGAGAGCGTGTCGTGGTGCACCACGACGTCGGCGTCCACGAACAGGACGAGTGCGCTCCGTGCGTGTGCGACGCCGGTGTTCCTGGCCGCCGCGGGTCCCTGTTGGTGGACGTGTCGGACGACGCGCACGCCATGGGCCTCCGCCAGCGCCGCGCTCCCGTCGCGCGAGCCGTCGTCAACGACGATGACCTCGGTGACAACGGAAGACGAGGCGCGCGTCAGGGCCTCGAGGCACGCGGTGAAGTCCGGCCCACCGTTGTGGACCGGCACAATCACCGACAGGCGTGGCACCAGCGGCGTGATGGTCACGAGGGCACCCACATCCGGGTCAGTCTAGTGGGTCGGCGATTGACCCGCGAGCCCGCCGCCACGCTCTGCGACCTGCGCCAGCGGCGCAGGGGCGAGCGGCTGCGTCAGCGACATGTCGCGAACCGCCTCGCCGAACTCGTCGCCGCCCGATGCGCCGTCTGGCTCTTCGTGGTAACCGTCCGCGTCGTTGACGCGCCACAGGTCGTGGCGCGCGCCGAAGAGATTACGCACGGCGAGCAGCGCCGTGAGCATCGAGTGATCCTGGTTGTTGTACTTGTGCATGCCATTGCGGCCAACCAGCTGCAGGTTCTCGAAGCGCGCCAGGTATCGCTCGATGACATCGAGGGCGTCGAGATGCGCCGCGTCGTACACGGGATACGCCTTCGGCATTCTGACCACCGTGCCATCGACAATCGCGGACGGTTCCACCAGACCGAGTCTGGCGATCTCGCGACTCGCGAACTCCACCAGCGCCGCATCGTCCATCCGCCAGAGATCGTCGTGCTCGTTGACGAAGTACTCGAGCCCCAGGCACGTGAAGCGTGGGTCGGGCACCATGTCCGGGCTCCAGTTCTTGTAGTTCTGGACGCGTCCGAGACGAACGCCTTCGTCGTGTACGTAGATCCAGGTGTCGTCGAAGACGCGCGGCTGGTCGACGATGAGCGCCACGGTCAGAAAGTCGCGGTGTTTCAACAGCGCCGCAGCGGCGAGTACCTCCGACGGCGGTTGCGGGGTCAGCGCCCGCACCAGATGCGCGACGGGCATCGTCGAAATGACGTGACCGACTTGCTGCGAGCGTGCCCGGCCGTCTGTTTCGAGGTCCACTGACTCAATCAGGCCGTTCTGATGGAGCAGCCGGACAACCCGTGTGCCGAGCTCGACGTGGCCACCAGCGCCGGTGATGCGCTCCGCGAAGCGCTCCCACATCATGCCCGGGCCGAGGCGTGGGTAGTCGAACGCGTGAATCAGGGTCTGAAGCGGAGGCGTCTTGCGCCAGGCCCTCGGCCAGCACATGTCGATGGCGGCTGTCTTGATAGACAGTCCCTTGATGCGCTGGGCTGCCCACTTGGCCGAAATCTGATCGCACGGGATGCCCCAGACCTTCTCCGTGTAGGTCTTGAAGAAGATGCGGAACAGACGCCGCCCGAACCGGTTGGTGACCCAGTCGGCGAACGTCAGTTCAGGGCGAACGGGACGCAGATGCGCCACCAGATAGCTGACCAGCACGGCGAACGTCGTCGGTAGTCCGAGCTGGCGTATGACGTTCCAGGGTTTGAGCGGGTAGTCGAAGAAACGCCCGCGATAGAGAATGCGCGATAGCCGTGGCCGCCGCAGAAAATCGGCGCCGAGCATCTCGCGCCAGAGCGCATCGATGGCCTTGACCTTGGTGAAGAACCGGTGTCCGCCGAGATCGAAACGAAAACCGCGATAGACGATGGTGCGCGCGAGGCCACCCACCTGCGTGTCCTGCTCGACAACCAGGGTCGGCCCGCCCCGGCGCACCAGGTCGTATGCCGCCGTCAGACCTGCGGGCCCCGCACCCACGATCACGGCCGGACGTTCAGGCGTGAGCCGCCCGGGAGGTCGTTCGCTGCGGGCCTGATTCATCGCCTGTCTGTCGTCGGCCATCTATTCGAATGCACCTCGCGGTGCGGTATCCATCGCATTGGCAAAATCGGGTCGAACGTGTCGAAAGGTTGGTCGAGGAGGGCATCGTGCCCCTCGCGGCGGCGGTGTCTCAGCTCAGTCGGCCGCCGACCCGGCTATTGTGTCCCATGTAGGACGAGTTCCGACGCGCGGTCCTTCTTTGTCAGACATGCCCGCGATCGCATCCCGCACGATACCGACACAGTGCCGGAGATGGCGCGCCAGGAGTTCGTTGTTGGCCTCGTGCACGTCGCGATGCGTGGCGCCGACGTCGAACCACTGCACATCGCCACTGAGACGACTGCTGAACGGCCCGTCTCGCTGCGGCCCGTCTCTGAGGAGGCGTTCACGGCTGCGCAAGACCAGCGTCGGCCCGTCGAAGCGCCATCGCGTGCACTTGAGCAGCGCCATCCGGAGATCCAGTGCGGCGTCCGCGGCAATCTGGAGGGACATCCCTTCGCCGGGATCGAGCACGCGCCCTTGCATGGCGCGGCGCCGCAACGTGCGACTGAGGCGATGATTGGTCGACAGCCACGGGATCCGCCGTCCGAGACGACCTTGCGCCAGCCGTCCCCAGCGGCTCCACCAGGGATACTCGCCCGCCGGGTTCGACGGATCGATCAGCAACAGCGGCGCGACCTCCTCGCCGCTGCGTCGCAGCTGATTCACCATCGCCACCGCCACGACGCTGCCGGCGCAGAGGCCGCCGATGAAGTACGGGCCAGCACCCTGGATCTGTCTCATCGCCCCTACGTACTGGTCGGCGATTTCTTCGACGGTGTTTCGCGGCATCCGTGAGCGATCCAGTCCGGACGCCTGGAACGCGTAGACCGGCTGATCGCGGCCGAGGACTTCCAGCAGGTAGGGGCTCACGAACGCCTGCCCCAGGCGTCCGTGCACCAGGAACAGCGCGGGCTGTGTGCCGGTGCGCCGGAGTGGGATCAGCACGCGCGGCGCCGCGGGTTCGGCCAGGCGGACCTGCCGGACGACGCGCGCCATGCCGGCAATCGTCGGCTGCTCGAACAACGTTTCGAGCGGAATGGTCTTTGCGATGAGGCGTTCAAGATGCAGGTGCAGGACCGTGGCCTGAAGGGAATTGCCGCCAAGGAGGAAGAAATCGTCCGACCGTCCGACCTGACGGCGATGAAGCAGCTGCTCGCACAGGGCGGCAATCTCGCGCTCGAGTGCATCGGCGGGAGGCGTGAAGTCGGCCGATGGCGTGTCTGCCACAGGTGAGGCCTCGAGTTCGCGGGCGTGCGCGGCGAGGCGCTGCCGATCGACCTTGGCGCCCAGCGTTGTCGGCAGCGACGTCATCGGGTAGAACTGCGCCGGAACTTTCCATTCCGGCAGGACCGCGCTCAGACGTCGGCGCATGGACACGGCATCGAATGCCGCGCCGTCCGCTGTGACGATGAACGCCAGCAGCCGCTGA
Source organism: uncultured Acidobacteriota bacterium (assembly GCA_902826465.1). Lineage (GTDB taxonomy): Bacteria > Acidobacteriota > Vicinamibacteria > Vicinamibacterales > CAVVIG01 > CADEEX01. The sequence continues at coordinate 820 of CADEEX010000084.1, read as the reverse complement.
TCGTCGCCCTCCTTCACGGCGACGACGGCCGCCTCGGAGACATCGTCGAATGCCCTGAGCGTCGCCTCCACTTCGGCGATCTCTACCCGATAGCCGCGAATCTTCACCTGGTGGTCGCGGCGTCCGAGAAACACGAAGCGGCCGTCTGGCAGGAACCGTCCGAGATCGCCTGTTTGATACGAGCGACGTCCCGGCACCTGGGGATCGCTCGTGAATTTCCGAGCGGTCTCTTCGGGGCGACGCCAGTAGCCGTCGGACAGATAGTGACTCGTCACCACCAGTTCGCCGGTGTCGCCTGGGGCAACCATCTGTCCCTGCTCGTCGACCAGCGTGAGCTCCTTGTCGGCGACCGGAATGCCCGCGGCGATGCTCTCGGTGGTGAGCACGGTGTCGTGATCGATGCGCGCCTCCGTGAGCAGCGTTGCTTCGGTCGCGGAAAACCGGTTGGCGGCGACACACGGCCGTGGGAAGTGACGTTTCCATTGCTCCAGGTCGGCGACGGTGACCGTGTCGCCACCGACCACCACCAGCCTCACCGACGGGAACACCTGCCCGTCTTCGAGTGACGCCAGGAACCGCCGGAAAAGCAGTGTGGGTGAGCGGAGCACCGTGATCTGCTCGTCCTCAATCCATGTCCGGAATGCCGCCAACCCCTCGGTGGCGACGTCGAACACGCAGAGTGTTGCGCCCTGAAGCAAGGCGGGGAAGTCGGTCTGGGAGGCGGCGAAACTGCAGTGCGTCAGCAGCGATTGCCGATCGGCCGTGGTGAACGCATCGTGTACGGACGACAGCCAGGCCCGATGCATCACGAAGCGATGGT
>CADEEX010000083.1 GCA_902826465.1 uncultured Acidobacteriota bacterium | reverse complement strand
CTGAAGAGCTCCACATAGGGGTACCCGGCTGTTTCCCTATCTTTGGAGGCGTTGGGGTATATCAGGAGGCTGAGTGCGTCAGAAATCTCGGTACCTGGCGCGAAGAGATAGGGCTCCAATCTCGTCGCCCCGAACGGCACCCCCATGCGCTTGATGGTTTTGTCGTACTCGACCCAATCAAGAGATCCATGGAGCTTTGTGAAACGGGCCACGCCTTCGAGATATCGTGGCTCACCGCGAATCCCAGGAGGGTTGTAGTGCACATCCACGTCGAGACGAGATGAGCGAAACACTGGAGTGATTGAGCCAACGAATCGATCCAAGAGGTGGAGACCGGCCACCTCTGCCCCAGCCTCGATCACGCGGTCGTAGTTCGTCGTAAAAACGTGAAGACGATCACGAGTACCAGCACGACTCGCGAAGCTCATGAGAAAGCTGACGAGATAGTTGAATGCCTTCTCGCGCCTGTCGTTTGTCGATGTCACCAGGCTGTTCTCGCCAGCTAGCAGTGAGGCGGAGAAGGTTTCTAGGACAGCCTTCAGCTCCTTGTGCAGCTCGGACGCTCGTTGCTGCGCCGAAGCGTCCTCCAGGCCAAGGATCTCCAGCCCACGCGCGAGTTCGTTGGCGGTTCTAATTTGATCCTCGATATTGAAATCACCTCGATCCGAGGCAGCCGCGACGCGCTTCGCCTCGGTGTCGATCAATGTCTGAAAGACGGGAAACACCGCCCTGCTCATACCAGGTAGCGGTTTGCTCGTCGCGATTCGATGGGTCGCATGAGAAACGCCAGCCCCCAATAGCAGCGACAAGTGCTCCGACTGGCATAAAGCCGTAAGCCAGGGCTCGATCCGCTCGCGGAGCTTCTCAGGGCCGATCGCAGTTCCCGATCGGAGCCAGGTCGGAACCTCGCCGCCGACGAGCGAGAACTGAGGCTCCCCACCACCCGCCTCCCTCAATAGCCTCACCGGCTGGACGTCGTCCCGCGTCTTCAGAATATTAGGAGCTGGATCGGTACTGTCGGCCATGAATCACACCTACGGAATTGGGATCACTTTCATCGCCTCGTCCCCAAACGATTCATGATCTTGACGCGATGCATCCGGGCGGCAACGTTGGTTTTCAGCACCTTACACGCATCGTTGGCCTAGAGGAATTACGCGTGACGCACGAGGCTCAAGACGCGGCGAGCTGCCCGTTCGTATTGATACTCGTAGTGTGGCCAGTCCTGGCGCCATCGCGTTTCCTGGACTCGATTTCGCCGAGTCGCGTCATCCGCCCTAGGCTCCTCCTCCTGGACGCGCTGATGCGGGCCCGCCGTTCGCCACCTGCCTTACTGATGAGTGGAAGAGAGAATACTCGCAACTGATTCTTCTCGATGAACAGGAACAACCTCGCAGATGCTCATGGGCGTCGTCCCGATGGCGGGTTTCTCAACAGGCTCGGCGAGCATAAGACCAGCATAAGACTTAGCAGCCAAAAACGCCCTTTCTTCGACTTTAACCACCGGCCATCGCCGACACGAAATAAGGCCTGATTACTAGGAATTGTCGAGGTCTCGTGGCGAAAGTGACAAGAACGACCAATAAAAAAGGCCCTCAACCGACCATGACGGTCAATTGAGGGCCGATTCTATTGAACTTTTTTGGTCGGGGCGAGAGGATTCGAACCTCCGACCCCTCGGTCCCGAACCGATTGCCCTGGTGAACATTACCTAGGAAGGCGATCACTCGTTTTCACTGGAACGGTGGCGGCAACTGAAGCGACCCTTTTTCAGCCATCCTCTTCAGACTGCGATGGCGCAGCCGGATCTAGAACGCGGCGACGAGTTCGACCGTGACGCTCGCCTGCTTCTTTCCGGCTGCGCGTGGGCCGACCCGAATGTGGACGTCCATACCCAGTGCATTCAGAAAACGCTCAAGACGCTCCTGGCTAAAGCGTGCCAGCTTCCCTCGCATCAAGTCGGAGACATCTGGGGGAGCAACCCCAAGTACATCAGCCGCACGGCGCTGCGTCCAGTTTTTGTCCTTCACGATGTTTCGAATCACTCGCGCGAGTTCCGCCTTCGCCAGCCGCTCGCCTGCATCAAGTAGTCCCAGGTCCTCGAAGACGTTGCCGCTACTCGCTTCAATCGCAATCTGCTCTTCCTTCGCGCGCTTTGCTTTAGCCATCACTTCTCTCGCTTCCGATGATGCGCGTCATAGTCTCGCGTCGCCGCCTTGAACCGATCGCGCACGCGGTCCTTGTCGGCCTGCGGCGTTTTGATTCCCGATTTCGATTTCTTCACGAACGCATCGAGGACGTAAACGACTTCAGGAAATGCCGCCGTGTAGACCGCGCGGTAGGTATCGCCGTCGTAATCCTCGACGATCTTCCAAACTTCATGCGGGAGGCCCTCACCGAACGGTTTCGCCCCGTCTGGCGTTTCACCGTACTGGACGTCGAGTAATGCGGACCCGAACACGTCCTTCACGTCCTCCGGCAGCCCGTCGAGACTCTTCTTGGTACCCCCCACCCACTTGAGGGGTTTCAAGCGCGGCTTGGAGGGGACCGGCACAAACCGATGTTAGCAGTTTTGCTACCTTCCGGCAAACCGACGAGGCCTTTGCCCATCGTCAGGACCACGAGGGGTGGATGCATTCGAAGGTCGCTGCGGAGCCAGGACTTTTTCCCGCCATCTCCACTAGGGCCGCCACCTACGTGAGGAAAAAGACGGCAGCGAAGGCCGCGATAACACGGCGTGCTAATGATGGGCTGGACCTCTTGGGAACCGACGGCCTGGACCGTCAGCGGAACTGCGTCCAGTCGTCGATCTTCACCCGGCCGACGAGCGCAGCTGGCCCTCGGCCGCCCGGACGGATGATTGCAGCTTCTCCGTCGGCTACCGTCGGGCCCCAATCGGGAAACGCACGCGCAAGGTTGGGCATGTGAGTGACGAAGAGCGTGTTGCCACGGACTGGCTTCTCTGCCACCCTGTCTCGCAGCCAGCTGGCTTGCGCCTCCGACACGCCCTGCATACTCTGTCCGTTGTCGCCGAGTTCCGCGGCGACGACGGTACGCTGCAGGCCCAGCATCGCAACGGTTTCCCTGGCGCGGTAGGTCGGGCTCACGAGGACGTCGCCGATTGGGATCTGCAGACGCCTCAAGGCATCGCCCATATTCGTCGCGTCGATCCGGCCCCGCTCGTCGAGCTGACGCTCCATCGCGATGTTGTCCGGGCGGGCGATTTCCTGGCTCGGCGCCTCTCTGGGCGAGCTGGCGTGTCGCATCACAATCACATAGCCGCCGCCTCTCAATGCGGCGAGCAACTCGTCCGATGAGGGCGCTTGCGCACTCGCCTGCGGCGTATGCTCGAACAGTCCAACTGCCAGCAGGGCACAGAGAGCGAACGACGTGAGCACGGGCTTCATCGGATCCCTCGCGACTGGAACGGCTCGCTACGTGACGGGCTTCGTGTCTCGCGGACGGACGCTCGTCCCCGGACGAAGTTCGTCGGTCCCGCGGCCGGCGATCTCGTCGCCGGCGCTCAGGCTTCCAAACACTTCGACCAACGCTCCAGAAGTGATGCCCGTTTTGACGTCCACCCATTCGGTCTTGCCGTCGCGGACACGGATGACAAACGTGCGATCGGTGGTTGCGGCGATGCTGCCGCTTGGGACGAACAACGACGGTGCCGAGCGCCGAAGCGGCCACCGAACCTGGCAAAACGTTCCGGGGGCAAGCTTGCCGTCGGTGTTCGGGACATCAAGTTCCACGGCCATCGTGCGCGTGCTGACGTCCACCGCTTGCGCAATCCGCGCGACGGTACCGGACCACGACTGTCCCGGATAGGCGGCCACGACGAATGGAATCTGCGTGCCCATCTTCATCTCTGCCGTATAGGCTTCAGGCACGGACACGACCAGTCGAAGCCGACGGTTCTCGACGATGCGCAGCATCGGCAAGGCACCGCCACCACTCGACGGACCGACCAGCGCGCCTGGATGGACGTTGCGCTCCGTGACCACGCCGTCAAACGGCGCGCGAATCTGCAAGTAGTCCTGAATGTCGCTCACGGCCTTCAGCGCCTGGCGGGCGGCCTCGACGTTCTGCTGGCCCGCATTGATCTGGCTCTGACTCGCCTCGGCCGTTTTCTCAGCGATCGTCACGTCGTTTCCGGCCACGACTCCCGGTGTCGCCGAGGCGGCCTTCAACTTGTCGTACGTGCCCTTGTCAGAATCGGCCTTGGCTCGCGCCGTGACGAGCTGTGCTTCCGCCGCCTGGAGTTTCGACTGCGCTTCGGCCTGTTGCGACAACAGCTCCGGTGCCTCGAGGGTGGCGATGACCTCCCCCGTGCGGACGCGCGAGCCCCGATCGACACGCACGGTCTTCACGAAGCCTGACACTCTGGAATACACCGCGACCGTCTGATAGGCGTTCAACTCGCCTGGCAGGGACAACTGCACATCGAGCGGCTGCTGCACGACCTTGACGATATCGATGACGGCAGGGCCGGTCGCAGCCGCCGTCGGCGGGGCCGCTGGCTTCGGCGCCTCGCTGCGGCACGCGCCGATCGCGAGGCTCAGAACACCGACACACAGAGCGGCCGTGGATGCGCGCAGCGGCATTGGGACACACATTCTCATAGTCATGCGAACTCAGCCCGATGAGCGCTCTCTGGATCGTCAGGATCGAGGGACGGGGACGCGACGCGCGCAGACCGCTGGACGAGCGAATACACGGACGGCAGCACAATCAGCGTGGCCAGTGTGGCGGCGGCCAGGCCGCCGATCACCGCCCGGCCGAGCGGTGCCGTCGCTTCCGCGCCTTCGCCAAAGGCCAGCGCCATTGGGATCATGCCGGCGATCATGGCCGCGCTGGTCATCAGCACCGGGCGCATGCGCGCCCGGGCCGCGTCGATGCCCGTTCGCAGTGGCGAACCGCCGCGGCGCCGTAACTGCTCCGCAAACGTCACCAGCAGAATCGCATTCGCCACGGCGACACCAATCGCCATCACCGCGCCCATGAACGACTGCACGTTCAGCGTCGTGTTCGTAACGCGGAGGATCAGGACCACGCCTGCCAGCGCCGCCGGTACGGTCGACACCACCACAAAGGCGAGCTTCAGTGACTGAAAATTCGCGGCGAGCAACAGAAAGATGACCACCACGGCGACGACCAGGCCGCCGGCGATATTCGTGAAGGTCTCGCCCATCGCCGCAATCTGTCCGCGCACCGCGACCGTCGCCCCTCTCGGGGGATCACCGGCCCGACGAATGGCCTCGTTGACCCTGGTCAACACCCGTCCGAGATCCTCACCTGCGGTATTTGCGGTGAGCGTCACCATGCGCTGACCATTGATGCGGTCGTACTCGCCGACGATGGTCGCGTTGTCGATGCGTGCCAGATCGCCGAGGAGCGGATTGGCGCCACCGCCGCCCGAGACTGGCACCACCCGCAGGTCCTCGAGCGACGTCATGCGCGGTTGAGGGATTTGCACCTGTACCTGGAACGCAATGCCAGTGCGCGGATCCGCCCAGTAGTTGGGTGCCACAAACCGGCTCGAGGACGTCGCCGCAGCGAACGAGCGGCCGATTTGATCGACGGTGACGCCGAGTTGGCCGGCCATCTGCCGGTTGACGTTCACCTGAATCGCTGGATAGTCGAGCGCCTGCCCGTATTGCAGATCGCGGAGCGACGGGATCGCGGCCAGTTCCGTGCGCACCTTGGCGGCGAACGCACGACTGGCGGCGAAATCTGGCCCCATGACAGCGACCTCCACCGGCGTCGGGGCGCCGAAGTTCATGATGCGGCTGACGATGTCGCCTGGCTCGAACGAAAACTGAGCCTCGGGGAAGCGCTTCTGAAATCTGTGACGCAGCTCCTCCTGAAACGACTCGAGATGCAGCGGCGCCTCGTCACGCAACGCCACCTGCAGCACGCCCTCGTGCGATCCGCCGGTCCACAGGAAAATCGTGTTGATCGGATACGACGAAGGCTGCACACCAACGTAGCCCAGCGTAATCGCCACGTTGTTGTCGCCGGCGGCATCCTTGATCTCGTCGAGCACGCTGCGGCCCAGCGTTTCCGTCGCTTCGAACTTGGTGCCAGCCGGCGCGCGAAATCGCAACTGAAACTGTTTGGTGCCACTCGGCGGAAATATCTCTCGGCCGAGAGACACACCGACAACGGCGACGATAGCCACGGTCACTGCGAGGTAAGCGACGACCAGCACGACGCGAACCGACGCCAGGCGATCGAGCAGCGACGCCAGCCGAGTCTTCAGCCGTTCCACCCAATCGGCCGTGACGTCGGCTGATTGCTGGTGGGCGTGCAGCAGCCAGACCGACAGGACCGGCACGAGCGTGCTGGAGAGGAAGAACGAGGCCACCATCGAGAAGCCGACCGCCAGCGATAGCGGCACGAACAGCGACCGGGATACGCCGGTCATGAAGAACGACGGCACGAACACCGCGACAACCGAGAGCATCGCCAGCAGTCGGGGCGTCACGACTTCCCCGCTGGCATCGAGTACCGCGCGCGCCACCGGCGTGCCGCGTGAAAGATGCGTGTGAATGTTCTCGATGGCGACCGTCGCTTCGTCCACCAGGATGCCAACGGCGAGCGCAAGGCCGCCGAGCGTCATGATGTTGATCGTCTGCCCCGCTCCCCACAACGCCACCACCGCGGACAGCAGTGCGAACGGTATCGTGACCACGACAATCGCGGAGCTGCGCCAGTCGCGCAAAAACACCAAGACCATCAGGCCCGTGAGGAGTGCGCCGAGCAGGGCCTCACGCAACACGGCGTTGAGCGACGCCGACACGTTCCGCGACTGATCGAGCTCGTACGACACAGTGATGTCGTCGGGGACCAGTGCCTGAAATCGCGCCAGGTTGGCTTTCACCTCACTGACCACCGTCAACGTCGATGCATTGGGCCGCTTCGTGACCGGGATGTAGACGGCGCGGCGGCCGTCAACGAGCGCGTACGCGGTCGGAATGTCAGTGCTGTCGCTCACAGAGCCGACATCGCGAATCGACACCTGAGGCCCGGCGCCGGTACGAATCGGCAGGTCGAGCAGATCGTTGATGGTGCCAACGACCGAGTTCATCGGCGCGATACGGGTTTCGTCGCCGATGTTGACGCTGCCAGACGGCATGATGACGTTGCCGGTGCTGACCGCGCGAATCACTTCGTCCGGTGCCATGCCGTATGAACGAAGCTTGTCCGGATCAACGCGGATCACGATCGTCCGCTGGCTGCCGCCAAATGGTGGGGGCGACGTCAGACCCGCCAGCGTCGCAAACTGCGGACGGACACGATTGAGCGCCAGATCCTGAATCTCGCCAAGGCTGCGGGTGTCGCTCTTGAAAACAAGATAGCCGACCGGCACCGTGCCGGCGTCGAACCGCATGATGAACGGCCCCACGGTGCCGGGCGGCATGAAAGCGCGCGCCCGGTTGACGTAGCCAATCGTCTGCGACAGCGCCTCCGACATGTCAGTGCCGGCGTGGAACGTCAGCTTCAGCAGCGAGGTGTTCTGGATCGATTTCGATTCGACACTCTCGATGCCGTTCACGTAGAGGAAGTGGTACTCGTAGTAGTACGTGATGTACCCCTCCATCTGCGCCGGGCTCATGCCACCGTACGGCTGCGCCACGTAGATGACCGGCAAATCGAGATCCGGAAAGATGTCTGCCCGCATGCGGTTGAGCGCAAATGCGGCAGACAGGGCAATGGCGATCACCGCGACGAGCACAGTGATAGGGCGACGAAGGGCGCCGCGAATCAACCACATGGCGCTACTTCGCCCCCGCCGAGGCGTCGAGCGACGTCATCAAGGGCGTCAGGTCGCCCTGCGCCACGGCCTCGGCGAGCAGCGCCCGCCACACGTCGATAAGAGACATCGCGTGCTGATACTCCGCCTGTGCCAGCAGGCTTTGCGTTTCGGCAACCTCGACGATGCTGGCGAGCCCCGCGTCGTAGCGGGCGCGGGCCTGCGCCTCGCTCTGCTGTGCTGCCGCCAGTTGGATCGGCGTGTTCGCGGCGATGGCACGCGCGGCGTCCATCCTCGCCGCCGATCCTTGTTGTTCGGTGACCACAATCAACAGCGATTCGTCGTACCGCGCCGATTGCGCGCGGGTCGAGGCGGCCGAGGCCATGCGACGTGCGCGTAAGGCCGCGAAGTCGAACAGATTGGGAAACACGACCTGTATGCCCGCCGCCCAGTTGGCGCGCTCGAACGCCAGTCCGTTGGCGCCGCCATCGAACACGCCGTCGGGATTGGCGCCGGAACCGCGCGCGAAGACACTCGACTGCAGAAACACCTTTGGGCGATTCGAGTGCGCGAGCACCTGCTCGTCGGCGCGGGCCTGTTCGACGCCGGCCTCGCGTACCTGCGCGAGCGGGTGCGCGTTCGCCTGAACGCTCAATCGCTCGCCGGCCGGTGCCGACTGCAACAGCAGCGTGGAATCCGCGGTCACGAGACCGTTGGTCACGCCAAGGACGCGTGTCAGCGCCACCTGTGCGAGCACATAGATCTGTCGCGCCTGGATGAACCGGGTTTGCGCGGCGGCGCGTTCAGCATCTGCGCGGGATGCCTCGGCGCCGGGCCGCAGCTGGTTGTCCGCCAGCGTGTGCGCCGCCCGGGCCAGGACGTTGCGGCGCTCGACATCCGCCTGCGTCGCGGCCACCGCCTGCTCGGCAGCCACCACGCTGAAAAAGGCGGCAATCACAGCGCTCTGCACATCCAGCCGCGTTAGCGCCTCGTCGGCCCTGGCGCGTGCGACCGCCAGTTCGGCATTGCGCACCGTCGCATTGCGCAGACCAAAGTCGAAGGGCTCCCAGGAGAAGAGCGCACCCGCGACGCTGCCCCACACGCTGTCGCCTGACGCCGACGACAGCACCGGTCCGGACATCGCGGGCACTACCGATTGCGGCAGCACCTGGCCAAAGATGTTGTTCGCGGTCGCGCGATTGACCTGCCACAACGAGTCGAAGCGCGGCAGCATCGCCGCCCTGGCGACATCCACGTTCGCCGCCGACGCGTTCACCTGTTCCAACGACGCCTTGATTGACGGGTAGTGGTCAACCGCGTAGCGAAGTGCGTCTGCCAATGTGAACCGCGGCGACGATGGATCGGTCGTGGAGGGTGTCTGCGCGTGAACGGCAGCGGCACTGATCGTCGCGATGCATCCAACCGCGGCAATCAGGCGACACATCTCATGGAATCGCGTCAATGTTCCTCGCATTACGACTACGGATTCCGTAAAGCATAGTGACACCATTCGGGCGATGTCAACGGAGCGCGGCCGCGGCCGCCGACTACGAGCGTGATTTAGAGCGTGCCTTGCGAGGATGAGGTGATGAATGCGTGTGGCGATGCGACCGCTTCAGACCGCCGACCTCGCCGTAGAGTTCATCGAGCGCGGCGCGGATCTGATCGAGTACCTCGCGGCCGCGCGGCGTCAGGCGATACACGCGGGCGGCGGTCGAACGCTTTGGCGTCGCCGCCTTCAGCCAGCCGCGCCTGGCCATGCGGGCCAGGATTGGATACAGCGTGCCCGGGCTGATGTGATAGCCGTGTTCCCGCAATTCCTCGAGCATCCAGTGGCCGTAGACACCGTGCTCGTCGGCATGATGCAGGATGTGCACCTTCCAGAAGGCGAGCAGGAATTCGCGAACGACCGGGTCGCGCATGGCCTCGTAGCATACATTGTGGCCGGTCTGCGGGTCGCTTGTCAGTGTGAGTTCTGGCAGCAGCCTGCATCGTCCTGCTGTGGCGGGCACGGTGTATCAGCGAAGGAACAGAATACGCAGCAATCACCAGCCTTGGGACGAAGGATCGCCCCGCAGCCCTGGCAGTCGTAGAAGAACACGCAGCGGTCGGTCGGCATCACCGCTACGACGGCGTGACCGCAGCGCGGACAGGTAATGGTGGCAGAGAGTTCAGCCATTGCGCCCTAGCCTAGCAGGCCGGCGATTCTTGACACTCACCCACACCGAAGTGTCGCGAGCGTGCCCAACTCGCCGTTTTCGGCCTACAGTAGATGGCTGACATGGATACCCGACACCACTGGGACGCGGTCTATCAAGCCAAGTCCGACGCGGACGTCAGCTGGTTCGAGGCCATTCCAGACGTCTCGATCCGGATGCTCGAGCGGGCCGGCATCGGACCACATTCCTGCGTCGTCGATATCGGCGGCGGCGAATCCAGGCTGGTGGACGCACTGGTCGGGCGCGGGTTCACGTGTGTGGCGGTGCTGGATATTGCCGGTGCGGCGCTCACCCGCGCGAGGCAGCGGCTCGGGACGACTGCTTCCGACGTCACCTGGGTCGAAACCGACGTCACCGCTGATTGGACGTTGAAGCCCATGGACGCCTGGCACGACAGGGCCGTCTTCCACTTCCTGACCGCCGCCGACCAGCGCACGCGCTACCTCACGCATTTGCGAAACACCTTGAAGATGGGTGGCAGCGCGGTCCTGGCAATATTCGCCCTTGATGGGCCGGAAAAGTGCAGCGGGCTGCCGGTCGCGCGTTACTCGCCGGACACGTTGTCGGAGCAGCTGGGCTCAGGGTTCGAACTGGTCGAATCGACTCCCCATCTTCACCACACGCCCTGGGGAGCCACTCAGTCGTTTCAGTACAGCCGGTTTGTTCGCGTCCAATGAGGTCGGCATGGGCTATACGATTCGTCATCCCTGGCGTCAGTCATTCGCTCGGCTGATCGTGTTGGCGGTCTGCATCGGCTCGTCCGCCGCTGGTGCCCAGCAACCCACGACCAGCCCTTTGGCTCCGCTCTCATTTCTGGTCGGGCGCTGGACCGGTGAGTCCGAGGGTCAGCCCGGCGCCGGACACGTCGTCCGCGAGTACGCGCCGATGCTCGACGGACGTTTTCTCCGCGTCGACAACGAAAGCACCTATCCGCCCCAGTCGAAGAACCCGAAGGGTGAAGTGCATCACGACACCGGCATGTTCAGTTTCGACGACACCCGCAAGACCCTGGTGTTCCGGCAGTTTCACTCCGAAGGTTTCGTGACCACGTATCGCGGCAGCGTCAGTCCGCAGGGCGCGGTCTTCACCAGCGAAGCGATCGAGAACATCCCGGCTGGTTTTCGCGCGCGCGAGAGTTACACGCGCATCGATGCGAACACGTTCGAAGAGGTGTTCGAACTCGCTGAGCCCGGCAAGGACTTCGAGATCTATTCGCGCGTCACGCTGCACCGCTCAGCGCGTTGAGGTCGCGCGTTCAGAGGGATGCGCCTGGCGGCTACCAACGCACGTCGATGCGACCGAACACACTCAGCGGTCATCGTGGTCGTGAAACCCACACGTCCCCACCCGCTCCAACACGCCAGACTCGCGGCGCTGGCCGGGAGCCAAAAACCCGACGCGATTTGCCGCGGGACACGCGTTGGTGCTGCAGGCGGTGCGACATGTTTTGGGAACTGCACCCTGATAGAAGAGCGAATCAGAAGTCGCGGCTGAGCTGTACCTGTTTTGTACCTCTATCCAGCGCTTTGAGCCGTTTGAGCGTCTTTGAGCGAGATGAATCAGGCCTAAATGTTGACAGTAGGCGCCTTCTCGCGATTCGACTCCCGCCGCCTCCACTTCCCAACAAAGCCGGCTTCATTGACGGGCTCGAATTCGGCCTTCTCGCGCAGCTACTTCGTACTGAGCTCGCGACAACTAGCTTTCTTCTTCTAGGGACCCGGTGAATCGCTTGCGAGGATTGGCAATAAGCACGACAGTTAGGAGCGAAGTTGTCTCTTTAGAAGCACCGTTAGGTCTTCCGCAATCCCTTGAGTCTGGAGCTGAAGCGCCGGCCGCCCGCGAGTCGGCGGATTCAAAACTGCCGTAGCGGTTTCGTCTGAATTGCCGACCCTCATCGTGTGCGAGCCGCGCCGGGTGGACATCTCAGCTTCGGTGGTCCAGCTGGCGTAGCCGGCATCAAGAATCGCCACGAGTGGAGCGACCGAGCGAAGCCTTCGCGTCGAATCGATGCTCTCAAGCACTTCGGCCGAGAACTGGAGCGACGTAACGAGCGCCTTTAGGACGTCAGCCTGGTGGTCCTGCAGGAGGCCTCCCGTGTCGGCCGTCGGCCCATAGTTGCTGTGCAGATCGTGTCCCAGCATTCGGAGCATCGCCATCAACTGCCCTCGGTGGTGAGACATGTGCGTCATACGCCGCGTCATGATCCACGCCCGTGAGCGGCGCACATCAAAGAAGTTCGTGTCTTCCTCCCGCCACGATTCGCGTTTCTCCCGTAAGGCAGCGAGGCGATTGCCGCTGTCCTCAACATAGCGCTTGATGAACTCCAAGCGGATTTCCTATGCGGGTACGCGCTCGCACGGGGCTCTAGACTTCGCGACCGAAACCGCATCGGCGAGAAATCGTCGAGGCTTCTCCCAGCGCACTGGGTCACGATTGGCGTGCTGTCGATGGTCTGGGTGCGCCCGAGCATCAGATCGATCGGATCATCGTCAGCAGCATCTTGAAGCGCTTAGGTGCCGCGACCGCGTGTGGTTGATTCGCCGGCATCAGCACGATGTCGCCCGCTGGGACCGTGAGCGGCACGCCCGCGATGGTGATCAGGGCTTCTCCCTCCAGCACGTGCGCGACAGCGTCGAACGGCGCGGTGTGCTCACTGAGCGACTGGCCTTCGTCGAACGCGAACAACGTCACAGTGCCGCCGCCGCGCCTGAGCAGGATGCGACTGACCACCGCCCCGTCCTGGTAGGCAGCCAGAGTCAGCGGCGCAACCGTGGTCGCGCCTGGCATTTCAGATGGATTCGCCACGCATTCCTCCCAGGACCATCGAACGGCCCGCATTGAACATGAACAGTAGCTGACGTCCATCATCGTTCACGATCATGGCGTGCGTGCTATGTTTCGAGCATGGACCCGCTCGCAGGCTCACAGTGGAGCGCTCCTGGCACCGTGGCGGGATTCGGACGGTCAGCGCCAAATACCGTGCTAATGACGTTCGCCGAGGAGGAGCTGAAGCGCTCCAGTGGAAGGCGCGTGCTCGAGATCCGCTGCGGCGCCGGGCCGAACGCCCTTCCGCTCGCGG
>CADEEX010000082.1 GCA_902826465.1 uncultured Acidobacteriota bacterium | reverse complement strand
CAAGCCGGGTGGCGCGGCACCGCCGGAATGCTGCTATCAGCCAAACGACGTCATCACGGCGCCGAACGGCGACATCTTCGTGGCCGAAGGGCACGGCAACGGCAGCGGCCTGATCTTCAAATTCGACAAGACCGGCAAATTGATCAAGATGATCGGTCAGACCGGCACCGGCGTCGGTCAGCTCAACATCCCGCACAGCCTGGCGATGGATTCACGCGGACGCCTGTTCGTGGCCAACCGTGGCAACACCGCGATTTCGATCTTCGATCAGGAAGGCGCGCTGCTCGAGGAGTGGTATCAGTTCAGCAGAATCAGCGGCCTCTACATCGACAAGAACGACCGCCTGTATGCGGCCGACTCCGAATCGAGCCCGACGTCACACCCGGGCGGCTGGCAACGCGGCATGCGGATCGGCAGTGCGAAGGACGGCAAGGTCGAGGCGTTCATTCCCGATCCGCAACACACGGATCCGACCGGCGCGCCTCCTGGTGGCACGAGCGCGGCGGAAGGTGTGGTGGCCGATGCGGCGGGCAACGTCTACGGCGCCGAAGTGGGACCGCGGAAGATGCAGAAGTATGTGAAGAAATAGGGGCGCGGGGACTGGGGACTGAGGAGGATACCGCGATGGACATACCACCGACAGATGCTCCCCGTTCCTCAGTTCCCTCCTCTGACAGCCACGATGCTGTTGCCGAAGCGTGGCGCGGCGTCACCGAGACGGTCAGTACGCTGCCGGCGTTCATGCAGGAGATCGCCCCGCTGTCCCCAGATGCCCACGACGACGGCATCAGCGGCCGCTACTGGTTTCGTGGACAGACCAACGCGTTGTGGGGGCTCGAACCGTCGCTGATGCGAATGACCCGCAACGTCCGGGACATTCCCGATCGCGCGCGCGCGTTAGAGGATGCCGCGCGGCGCGAGTTCATGTCGAAGGCGCACCTGTTCATCGACGCCGGGCATCTGGCGAAAGTGAAGACGACCCCGTGCTGGTGGGCGATCATGCAGCACCACGGCGCACCGACGCGGCTGCTCGACTGGAGTGTGTCGCCCTACGTGGCCGCCTACTTCGCCTGCCAGCAGGACGGGCTGCAGCAGGATGGTGCGGTCTGGTGCTTCTGCCACAGTCAGCTACGCGCCGCCTTCCGCACCGAGTACGGCAGTGAGCTACCGGACTTCACCCTGTCGGAGACGGAAGATTCCACAGGGGCTGTCGCGAAGCTGCATCAGCAGCTCGCCAATCCGGGCGACAGGGTGGCGGTGGCCCCACTCGAATTCAAGTTCTTCTCAAGCACGAGGATGGCCGAACAGCAGGGGCGTTTCACGATGTCGCTGGCGATTCACCAGGACCATCGCCACATCATCACCGCTGTCCACAGGCACGTGAAACGGCTCATCATTCCGCACGCCGCGAAGCCGGCGTTCCTCACCGAACTGCGGCGGATGAACATCACGGCGGCGGCGCTCTTTCCTGGTGTCGACGGTCTTGGCCGCTCGGTGGCCGAACTCACGTCGCTCGGCACGTCGTTCAAGGAGGCGCACCAGTTCACCGTCTGATTCAGAGGTGTCCCGTCACTACCACGATCGGCCTGGCCAGATGCGTTCCAGGTAGGCGCCGATGGCGGTGTGAAACTTCTGCACGGTGGGATAGCGTCGGTCGGGATCGGCAGCGACCGCCTTGAGCAGTGCCGCCTTCAGCTCGTCATCGAGCTGAGCGTCTGCGGCGATGCACACGCTGGCGTCTCCTTCCCACGTCCACTGGCCGCCGGCCAGCATCGTGTAGAGCACCGCGCCCAGCGAAAACAGATCCGAGCGCGCATCAGGTGCGCGCTCCGCCACTTCCGGCGCTGAGAACGCCGGCGTCGTCGGCGGGTTGTACGACACGCCGGTCGAGTGACGCGCGAGTTCGTATGACGACTCGAAGTCGACGATCCGGATAATCGGCCGGTCCTTCTCGACGCGGCGCAGGATGTTCATCGGATTCAGGTCGACATGGAAGATGCCGAGGCCGTGCAGTTCGATCACCGCCTTGCCGATCTCGAGCGCCGTGCGGAGATGGGCGACGGTTCTTGCGGGAATCCACCCGGGATCGAGCGCCGTGGCCAGCGGCAACTCGTCGAAGAGCGACGTCACCAGATAGACGCGCCCGTCGCGCAGCTTCCCGTGTCCGAGCACCAACGGAAAGTATCGCGACGAGGGCAGCTCGCGATTGATCGTGGTGAGGCTGGCGATCTCGTTGGTGAGGTTGCTCTGGTAAACGATTCCCGGCTTCGAACTCAGCTTGACCAGCACCTGCGCCCGGCTCTGCTTGTCGCGCCCGACGTAGAGCTGATGCCTGGCGTACTCGAAGGAATCGCGACCGGCCCGTTCCGCCGCCAGCCGGCGCACGCTCGTGAGCTGATCGAACGGCGGCGACGTGCTGTCGATGTCTGCGAGATCACGCACCTATTTGATCCGTTGGCGGAGTTCATCGAGCCAGTTGAGCACGAGGTGCACCTGGGTCGGCGCACCCTCAGGCGGTGGCAGCGGCATCATCAGCAGTCGCTTGCCATCCGGCGACACGGCGTAGTCGTTGTCGTAGTTTCTGGCGTCGAACAGCAGGCGCGGCGTGTCGGCGCGGAAGTCAGATGACGTGTCGATCGTCGCCGCCATCATGTGACCGGTTGTTGAGCGGAAATAGATCTCACGGCCAGACGGTGACCACCGTGGCATGAACCCGCCCTCGGTGGACACGTTCCACTTGCGTACGCCCTCCGGAAACGGACGGACGTAGACCTCGAGTCGTCCTGACTCGTTCGATGAGTAGACGATCCACTTTCCGTCAGGAGAGAAGTGCGAGTCGCCCTCTCTGAAGCGCGTCTTCACGAAGGGGCGCGCGCCGGCGGCGCCGCGCGCCACACCTGGCGCGGGAAGCGTGAGGATCCAGATGTCGGAGCCTGTCATCGGGTCCGCTTCCTCGTAGCTGAGAAATGTGCCGTCCGGTGAAAACGACTCCGGCTCCTGGTTCAGTGGACTCGTCGTCAGCCGCTCTTCGACGTCAGTGCCGTCGGTGGTGCGGCGATAGATATTCCTCACCGGCGCGCCGCGCGAAAAAGCCACCCACTTGCCGTCGGCTGACCAGTTGCCACTGAAGTTGTTCTGCTCGGTCGTGATGCGCGTGTTCGTGCCGCGGATCAGATCGTCGATCCAGATGTCGCGCCCCGACCCTGACGCATTCGCCCTGACGATACGGGTGCCGTCGGGAGAGAGGCCGAAGAAGCGGCCCATGTTGTGGACGCGCAGCGCCGGTGTGCGGGTGCGTCCATCAACGCTCACCCACTCGAAGTCCTTCTCCAGTTCACCATTCGTTCCTGGCACGTACGCCAGGGTGCCGTTCGACGACACGTCATAGTGCGCCCCGCCCGAGAGATTCGTAATCAGGCTGTCGATCACCGGGACGCTCGGACCGACCACTTCCATGCGCGCGGTGTCGAACCTGGCGGCCATCAGCCCCTCTTCCCTGGCGTAGACCAGGAACGCCGACGCGCCATCCGTGACGACGCGAGCGTAGCCGCCGCCGGCTGGCACGATCACGCGATGGCCGGCGCTGTCGGGCGTCTTGATGGCGATCCGCGACGGCTCCCAGCCGGTGTCGTTCCAGATGGTGAAGATGATGCCCTTGCCGTCCGGCAGGAAGCGTGGCCACCGATGGCCCAGCTCGCCCTCCTGCAGCGTGGTTGCTGGTGTCGGAGAGCCTCCGAGCGCCGACATCTGCATCACGCCCACGGTGTTGGTGGGGGTGACCAGCAGCTGGTTGTCCGGACCCCAGGCTTCGCCGCGGGGTGTGCGTGCATCGGTCAGCGCCACCGGAGCGCCACCATCGAGCGACACCTTCTTCAACTTGCCGTCCGCGAAGAAGCCCAGCCACTGTCCATCGGGCGAGAAGAACGGATTCATCGCGCCGTCAGTGCCGGCGATCGGCAGCGACTCGAAGGCATCGAGCGAGCGGATGTACAGCTGCGACTTGTCTTTGGTTCTGCCTGAATAGACGAGACGACGGCCATCTGGAGAGAGCGTGACTGCAGAGCCGCGCTCGAGCGCCAGCGTGGTGTCCGGTGGCATCGACACGATGGCCCGGACGATGGCGGCAGGCGTGCTTGGCGATGTGTCGGATCGACCGAAGAGCAGGAATGCGCCGGCAGCGAGGGCGGCGCCGGCCACCACGCTGAGCGCAGAGATGAGGAAGGAAGGCCTGCGCGCGACGTGGGAATGTGGAGACGTCGAGATGTGGTGATGTAGCGATGTGCGGATGTTGGGATGTGGAAGATCCGACGGCCGCATCGCTTCCTCGATCTCGAAGCGCGCGTCGGCGATGTCGCGGAGCCGATCTTTCGGCTGGCGTTGCAGGCACCGCCGGAGTAGCGAAGCGATTCGTGGCGACAGCGTGGGCGGCAGTTTCGACCAGTCAGGGTCGCGCTGAATGACGGCGGCGAGAATGTCGGTGGTGGTGTCGCCAGCGAACGTCGCCACGCCCGCGAGCATTTCGTAGAGCACGCAGCCGAAGGCCCAGATGTCGGTGCGCTTGTCGACCACGCGGCCGCGCGCCTGCTCCGGGCTCATGTAGCCGGCAGTGCCGAGAATGATGCCCGCCCTGGTTCTCTGCGGCGCCGCCATCGTCGGCGAGTCGGCGAGCGCGCTGTGGCTGGTCTCGGTAGACAGCGCCTTGGCCAGTCCGAAATCGAGCACCTTCACGGTGCCATCAGGGCGAACCTTGATGTTGGCCGGCTTCAAATCGCGATGGACGATGCCGAGTTCGTGCGCCGCTTCGAGCGCGTCGGCGATCTGCCGTGCGATGGCCAGCGCCTCGTCGTCAGGAATGGCGCCACGCACCAGGCGTTGTGCGAGATCTTCGCCCTCCACCAGTTCCATGACCAGCGCCTGGCCATCGTTCGAATCCTCGAGGCCGTGGACGTGCGCGATGTTCGGATGATTGAGCGAGGCGAGCGTCTGCGCCTCACGGGTGAAGCGCGCCATGCGGTCGGCATCGCCAACGACGCTGTCTGGCAGCACCTTCAGCGCCACGTCGCGATTGAGCTTCGTGTCGCGCGCCCGGTAGACGCGCCCCATGCCGCCTTCGCCAATCAGGTCGAGGACCTGGTAGGGGCCGAGCCGATCGCCCTTCAGCATCGCGTCACCATCGGGACCACGGCGAAGGGGTGACGGGGCGGGGTCCGGGGCTCAGAGGCACGCCCGAGAATTATACGGGCGAGGTGAGTCGGTCTTACGCTCCCTTCGAGCGACGTGTTCCGTCAGCATCAGTGGTCCGCGGGCGTGGCCCGTGCTGCTCGGCGAACCGCGAGACGGCGTGGGAAACATCCCCTGCGCCGGCGTGTCGGCTGTCGACGCGGGGCCCCACTCCGTCGATGAATCGGTGACGACTCGTCACCCCGCGTGGACTGTGGCGGCTCCGGCGATGTTTCCCGTCTGTCGCCTGCCCACGCCGCTCGCGAATGTTCGCTGCCGCAGCACGAGGCACGCCCGCCGCACGGGCGTCCAGCGGTCTGGAAGCAACTTTGCAGAACGGCAGGGAATGACCAGGACACTTCTTACGCCCATTACCAGCCAGACGCTGGCGATTCTCGCTGTGGCCCTCATGTGTGCCGAGCGCGCCGACGCGCAGACCACACCCCGCTTCAGCGCACTCGTGGAAGGGGCGAGTGTATGGTCTCGCCGCAACGATGTCAGAATTCCTCCAGACACGGGTACCGAGTTCTCGATTGTCGACCTCATCGGTTCTGCCCCGACGCCCATCGTGCGCGTGGAGCTCACGACCGGTCTGGCTGAACGTCACGAACTGCGATTCGTGTACGCGCCGGTTGAGGTGTCGGGCCGCGGTGTGCCGTCCGTGCCGATCGCGTTTGCCGGCGTGCAGTTCGCCGCTGGGGTCGAGACCGAGGCCGACTACAAGTTCTCGTCGTATCGCGCCACCTATCGCTATCGCTTCTACAACGGCGACCGCTGGCAGTGGCAGGTCGGGTTCACCGGCTTCGTGCGCGACGCACGGATTGCGCTCGCGCAGCCAGGAACCGCCGCCGAAGATACCGACCTTGGCTTTGTGCCGCTGGGGCACATCAAGGGACGGGCGAAGATGAGTGACCGGCTGTCGCTCATGCTCGAACTCGATGGCACTGCCGCGCCGCAGGGACGCGCTTTCGATTTTGCGGCGATGCTCGACTACCATCCGACCCCGCGATGGACCATCGGCGGCGGCTACCGCACCATCGAAGGGGGCGCCGACGTCAGCCGCGTCTACACGTTCGCCTGGCTGAACGCCCTCGTCGCCAGAGCCGGCGTGGCGTTCTAGGAGAGCTCGGCACCGCGGGCGCGCCGTGTTGCGGCAGCGAACATTCGCGAGCGGTATGAGCGCCAGGATCAGGCGACCGCTCGCGTCGACCCGGGTCGCGAAGCGGGGAACACTCGCTCTGGCTCGTACCCTGACGCTGGGGCGTCGACCAACGGCTGATGTGGAAGACGGTCGCACCCGGTGCGGCGCTGGGACCGATCGATCCTCAGCGGATCGCGATGGGCCGCAGTCAACGCCAGGAATCGCTTCGCTCGCGTTCCTGCAACGTGAGTCCGCTTCGCTCCGACGGGATCGCCGCGATCGGCCGCCCGATCCTGGCGACTGCTGCCGTATACCCTCCGACGGCACCGCGGGCGCGCGCCGTGCTGCGGCAGCGAACATTCGCGAGCGGCGTGGGCAGGCGACAGACGGGAAACATCGCCGGAGCCGCCACAGTCCACGCGGGGTGACGAGTCGTCACCGATTCATCGACGGAGTGGGGCCCCGCGTCGACAGCCGACACGCCGGCGCAGGGGATGTTTCCCACGCCGTCTCGCGGTTCGCCGAGCAGCACGGCGCGCGCCCGCGGTGCACGTGGCTGCCAGCCCAGCTATGAGAGTTACTCCAGCGCGGTAGACGCCGTCCTTCTCCGGCGCTACGCTAGGCGCCCCACGACTGACTCGTGCGGAAGGAGAGGGATGATGACATCGCGTTGGAAATCATTGCTGCTGGCGGTCGCCGTGCTTGCGGGGCTCGCGGCCCCGGCGTCGGCGCAGCAATACACCCTGCTGGCCACCCTGACCGGTGCTGGAGAAGCGACACAGACGGCGAATGGCGTGAACACCGGGGCATTCGGCGACGCCACCGTGCTCGTTGACCTGACGGCGCGGACGATGACCTACACCGTGCGCGTTTTCAACCTGCCGAGCGGCGTCAGTGTGTCGCACATACACGTCGGCTCGCCACTGACCGCCGGACCCGTGATCGTCAACTTCGCGCCGCCGGCGCCGGCGTCGAACGACTTTGGCTTCTCGGGCGTGGTGAACGCCGCCGAGATCGTGCTGCGCGCCGAGCAGGGGATTCGGACGGCCGACGACGCCTTCCAGGCCATCCTGGGCGGTAACTCGTACGTAAACGTACACTCAGCGGCGAACCCCGGCGGAGAGATCCGCGGTCAGCTCACACTCAAGCCGTAAGCGCGTCACTGACTGGGATCGTTGTCAGCCGATCCCGGTTGGTGCGCGCGTCGCGGGCCCGCCGTGTGGCCAGCTTACACACCCGCGCTGTTATCCCGGTCAGTGCTCCGCGCCGCGTGATGCCGGCCCGCCTTCACCCGTGTGAGTCGCCACGACACCGACAAGACATCGCGCAGCGCGTCGGTGTCAATCTTCGCGAGCCGCACCAGAATCAACGGGTAACTGGCGTAGTAGTCGGTGAGGTAGTAGGTGTCTGGCGCGTCGGCGATGAGGAATTCGCGTTCGTCGCAGTCGGCGCGCACCACCAGGGTGCCTGGCTCAGCAGAGGGGTGCATCGCCAGTCCGGCCAGAAAGCAGCCACCGAGTTTCAGGACCGGTGAGCCGTCGTACTTCGTCGTCGACTCGACGTCGGGCAATGACAGCCCGACTGTTCGCACCCGAGCGAAAGGATCCGTTGCCGGCCTCGCCAGACGTCTCACGTTCGGCGCATCTTAGTACAAGATGCCGACGTCCAGCACAGTTATCGTCGTTTCCGTGCCGCGGGGAGTCCCGCGGCGACCGACTGCAGCGTGGCAAGCGCCTGGGCTGCGGCCTCAATCAACCCACGCTGGTCGCCACCGGGGTCAGTCGCCTGCAGCGCGCCGACGGCCCGCTTCAGCGCCTCGAGCGGCGCATGAATGGCCCGCGCCTTGTCGGCCAGCTGCTCGTGCTCGAGCGCGTCCTGGCGCGCTTGCCTGAGGATAGGCCGTGGGTCTGCCGTCCCGTCCAGCCGCTCGATCGCCAGGATCAGCCGTTTGTTGACTCGCAAGGCCCTGGCCCGCAGCAGTAGTTCCTGGCCATGATTGTCGACGGTGAACGGTTCGGACGCGAACACCTCACCGACATGGTCGTGCAGGTAGCGGCGCGCCTCGCCGACGAAATGCTCGAGAAACGGCAGCGACGCCCACGGCACGGCGCCGGTGAACCAGCGTGGCGTGGCCGACAGCGGCACGAACGAGTCGTCTGACAGCCAGTCGACGATGGCGAGATCGAGCGCCCGCATGACTTCGCCGATTGCGGGATGCGGTGCCTCCGGGGTCGTCATGGCTGCTCCAGCATGGCGCGTGTCAACAGGTCGAAGGCTTGCTGGACGCCAAGACCAGTTCGTGCGCTGGTGCGTACGACCGTCCAGCCTTCGTCGGCCACCTTGAGCAGCGTCCGTTCATCGATCTGCCACTCGGCTTCGAGGTCGGCCTTGTTCAAGGCGAGGACGAACGGCGCCTTGCCGACGACGGCCACCGCGCGCTTCTGCAGGTCGCGCGCCGCGGCCAGCGTGTCGAACCGCGTGCCATCGGCGACGAGGAGATAGCCCGACGTGCCGCGCAGGTACGACTGCTGGATCGTCTGGAATCCGTCTTCGCCGTAGAGATCCCACAGCACCAGGTTGACGCGCTGGTTGTCGACGACCACTTCCTTCTTGTCGACTTTCACGCCCACGGTGGAGAGGTACTTGTCGGAAAAGATGCTGCGGACGTACTGCGAGACCAGGCTGGTCTTGCCGACACCGAACGTGCCGAGCATACAGATCTTTTTCTGGATCACGGCTGCACGCTCCGGGAGGTCGCCGTGGCCGGGATGCTCGTCACCTTCAAGGTGACGCGGCGGTTACGCTGCTTGTCGGCTTCGAGGGTGGACGTGACCGCCGGGTCGTCGCTACCGACGCCGATCCCGACGATCTCGAGCCGTGCCCCTGCGATCGGTGTGAGCAACTGCACGACCTGCTCGGCGCGCGCACGACTGAGCGGGAGGTTGGCTTCAGGCACGCCGTCGGCATCGGTGTGTCCGATCACCTCGACACGAAACCCCTGGCGCAGGATCGCCGCGGCCCGTGCCAGCTCACCGACGCGCGCCATCAGCTGACGCACGTTCTCTTCCTGGGCCTCGGCAAAGGTCGACTGCCCCTTCGCAAAGAGCGGCACGATCGCCTGCGCCTCGTTCATCAGGTTGCGCACGGCGGCGTCGGTGACGGCAGTGCCATCGAATTTCTCGACGCCTGGGACGAGCCGTGCCAGGCGGCTCGCCTCGGCAATCCAGTCGAGCGGCGCGGCGCCGGTCGCGGTCAGCGCACCATCGTTGAGCGTCAGCGTCACGCCCTCCGGTGCCTGCAGCACGTCGCGCGCGCGCGCCAGTGCCAGCGGCGCGGCGGCGGCGTGATAGGTCTCCCACTTGCCGTCGACGTCCGCGGCGGTCAGTCCGGCGCCGGCCAGAAACGAGGCCGGATCGCGCGCCAGCGGATCGCGCAGGCCGGACACGGCGTAGCGCCCGTCGCGTCGCCCCGCCGAGACAACGACGATGCCGGGCTCGGCACGGAGGGTGTCGACATAGCCGTTCCAGCGGCTCCGTGCGCGCAGCGAGAATCCGGCCCACACCATCAGTGCCACGGCGATGGCGCCGAGCGCAATCCACAGCGTGCGATGGTTCGGTCCGGCATTCGCCCGGTATTCCGTGTGCAGACAGCCTTCGAGCGTCGGACGGGCGCCGTCGAAGGCGGCGGTGTCGCCGCGAAACTGCTCGAACTCGTCAGAGAACTCGAGATGAATGCGCTCGATGGCGCCCTGCAGTGTGGTCCGCAGGGTATGGGGTGCGCTGCCGCGGATGACAGCCGCGATCAGCGCCCGCGGCCCCTGTTCAATCCATACCGCGAGGCCGCCGACGTTCATCGCTTCGAGCGCCTCGCCGTCCTTCACCTGGAACGAGTCCTGGACGAAGTCGCGAATCGCCGTCAGCATGCCCGACACCATATCGGCGTCGCGCACCCCTTCCTCGCCTTCGGTGACGTGTTGCAGCAGCAGTCCGCTCGGGCGTTCGATCAGGAACACCTGCTCGACCCGGTAGACCAGGGTGTGGAGCAGCATCACCTCGCCGAACGACTTGCCGGTGCGCATCGCCTCGACGCGCCAGGCCAGCGACCGCCACGACAGACTGTGTTCGAGGGTTCGGTTCAGCGACTCGACCATCCCGGTGAGCGCCGCCGCGACGGCCTTGCGAATGGCCGGCCCCATCACCGGAAACAGGGCGTCGGCGAGCGGGCCCGGGTTCTGGCGGACGGATGCGGTGATGGCGCGCTCGACGGGTGGCGTCAGGGCGTGGGTGAAACGTGGATCCGAGGCGTGATCGAGCAGGACGTGAGGCAGAACTTCGGCCACGTCGCGCCGCCGCGCCTCGCGGTCGTCGAGGCGGGCGTGCATCGCATCGAGCCGGTCGAACTCCTGTCCCACCAGCAGCGTGCGCAGTGCATGGAACGACTCGTGGTCGCCGCCGGCGTTGCGCGTGGCGCTCGATTCGCTGTCGGCGTCGGCCGCTGGCGGTGCCACGGCGCCCGCGTCGGGCCCGGACCTCGCGTCACTCACGCGTTACTCTCCGCCGGAATCCCGCGTGTCGGCGGTGAGGCGCATCGCCACGTCGGTCAGCATGGCGGCCAGCGCGGTCCGATCGAGCTTGTCGCTGCGCAGCTCGTGCGACTCGCGCGCGAGGCGCGACTGGCTGTCCTGGGCCTGGCGCTGAATCTCGTCGCCGATCTTCTGCTCGATGTCGAGCAGCTGCTGGCGAAGCTCGCGCTGCATGCGCCCGGCCTGGTCGTCGACGGCACCGAACTTCTTGTCGCTGGTCTTCGACGCCTCGTGCAGTTCGCGGGAGAGCTCCTTGTCGGCGTCGGTGCGCGCGTCGTGCTCGGTCTTCAGCCGATCGGCCAGCGATTCGACCTCGCGCTTGACGAACTGCTCGAGCATGCTCAGGCGCTTGCGGACGTCTTCCTTGAGATCGTTCGTTTCCTGGACGATCCGTTCTTCCAGGCGGGCAAAGCGTTTGTCGGCGTCGCGCGCCTGCTGACCGAACAGAATGTCGCGGACCTTGTCGAGACTGCCGGCGCCTGGGTCGTCTCCCGTCGCCTTCCCGTCGGCCACAGGCCGCGGCTGGTGGTGTGTGTCGTTCTTCATGGCTCGGATGACCTTTCCTCAGGATGCGCGAGCGAGGCTCTGGCGTAGGCTACCATAGCGCGTCAGTAACGCGGTGGGCCCAGACGGTCGTCCACGCGCCGGAGTGTGTCCTCAGTGATTCAGAAGAAAATTGCGCTCCTTGGCGCGGCCGGTGTTGGCAAGACCAGCCTGGTCCGGCGCTTCGTCGAAAGCCTGTTCGACGAGAAGTACCTGACGACGATTGGCGTCAAGGTCGACAAGAAGCCGGTCACGGTGGGTGACACGGCCGTCACGCTCATGATCTGGGACATTGCCGGTGCGGAGGAACATTTCTCCGTCCCGAGCTCCTACGTGAAAGGCGCGGCGGGCTTCCTGCTGGTCGTCGATGGCACCCGGCCAGACACCGTGGAGGCCGCCGAGCGTATCGTCCACGACATGGACCGCGACCTGGGTGCATTGCCGTTCGTGCTGGTCGTCAACAAGCACGACCTGGTCGAGGCCTGGCGCGTCGAGCCGTCGCACCTGGACGCTCTCGGGTCACGCAGCCTGGCCGTGCTCAACTCCAGCGCAAAGACCGGCGAAGGGGTCGAAGACGCCTTCAGCCGGCTCGCCGCGGCGATCGTTTAGGGTCCACGGGTCCACAGGTCCACAGGTCCACGGGGTCACGGTGGCAAGGTGCTAGGCCTCGGATCGCGATGTACTGAAGTCGCCGCGCTGAATCGCGCCGATCGACTTCCGGACATCGCCTTCGGCGCGCTCACACGGTGTCGTCGCCCCACACCACGTGTCGCGCCACGACGCTCCTAGCACCCGTGGACCCGTGGACCCGTGGAGCTGTGGACCCGTGGACCTGTGGACCTGCGGACCTAGAGATCAAAGGTGCTTTCTGCCCGCGCGAACTCGACGCGGCTCTCGGTGTGGCCGGTGCGCCGCAGCATCGACTCGTCGAGCCAGTTGCGCTCCGACCAGTCGCGGTTCGGGTCGTGGTGGCCGATGAGGGTGTGGCGGACGTCGCAGGCGAGCGCCATGTCGATGACGTCTTCGATGCAGCTGTGTCCCCAGCCCGCGCGGGGGACGGGGCCGCTGCCGCCAATGCCCATCACGCCGTCGTACTCGACGCGCAGATACTGGCCGTCGCGATAGAGCAGATCGGCGCCGGTCGCGTGCGCAATGAGCCGCGCTTCCGCCTCGCGGCTCGTCGCGTGGTTGGGGCTGGCCTGGTCGCCGTGCCACAGCTCGTGATCGGTGCAGAACACGAACACGCGACCGCCGTGTTCGACACGGTAGGCCAGGCAGGGCGCCGGGTGAAACACCTCGAACGCGGTGATGGTGGTCTTGCCAAGCTGAATCGGCTCGTCGAGTGGATGGGCGACGCTGTTCAACGACACGTCGCCTTCCTGTGACTCGTGCGCCGCGCCGATCGTGGTGGCCGTGAACTTTGCCGGCATGACGCCGTAGAAAATCGGCGTCTGCACCCCCTGCACCGCCGCGTCCACGCGCCGTGAAAAGATGCCGAGGTTGAAGTCGAGCGCGCGCAGGAACTGGTGATTGCCGTAGATGTGCAGCCGGTTCCTCGGGTCGAAGCAGACCGCCGCCTGATCGAACCCTTCGGTGTGATCGAGATGGCTGTGGCTGCCGAACAGATACAGGTGGCGCTCGGCCAGCGTGCCCCATTTCGCCTGCAGGTCGCGGG
>CADEEX010000081.1 GCA_902826465.1 uncultured Acidobacteriota bacterium | reverse complement strand
TTCGTGATGGAGCTGGGTGCGCGCTATCAGTTCGGCCGCTCGCGCTGGTACGCGTTTGCGCTCGTCCACACCAGCGGCGCACTCGCCTACTCGCTGCTCCACACCGCCGCCATGTTCGGTACGCGCATGATGTTGATGGCGGAAGCGCCCACGCGCGGCTGGTGGTTCGTCGCCCGCATCGAGTACCTGCGACAGCTCGACTGGCTGTTCATGACCTATCTGTTTCTGGTCGGCCTCGCCCACACGCTGGTCTATCGCCGTGAATCGGAACGCCGGGCGCTGACCTCCGCACAGCTCGAGATGCGCCTGGTCGAGGCACAGCTTCAGGCGTTACAGCGGCAGTTACATCCCCATTTCCTGTTCAACACCCTGAACGCGATTGCCGGCCTGATGCGTTCGGATGTCGACGCCGCCGATCGCATGATGGACCGGCTCGGCGATCTGCTCCGGATGACGCTTCACACCTCGAACATCCAGGAAGTGCCGCTCAAAGAGGAACTCGAACTGCTCCAGAAGTATCTCGACATCGAGCAGACCCGCTTTGGCAGCCGGTTGACCGTCGCCCTGGCGATCGACCCGGTCACGCTCGACGCCGAAGTGCCGAACTTTCTGCTGCAGCCACTCGTCGAAAACGCCGTGCGCCATGGCATCGCGCCGCACGCCCGGCCGGGACAGATCACGGTCAGCGCCACGCGCGAAGGCGCCCGCCTGACGCTGCACATCCTCGACAGCGGCAACGGCGTGGCACCGCATCGACTCACGCTGCTCAATCAGGGCGTCGGCCTGGCCAACACGCGAGCTCGACTCGAACACTTGTATCGCGAGAATCATGCGCTGGTGTTCTCGAACGTCGACGGCGGGTTCCGGGTCACGGTCAGTATTCCCTTCGCGGTCGATCGCATGGCCGTCGAACCTGAGGAAGTGGGCGCGGCATGACGAAGATTCGCACGCTGGTGGTCGACGATGAACCGATCGCCCGGGCACGGGTGGTGTCGCTGCTCCGTCACGAAACCGACATCGAGGTCGTCGGCGAATGCTCGAGCGGCCGACAGGCGATCGTCGCGATCGAGTCCACCAGTCCGGACCTCTTGTTTCTCGATATCCAGATGCCGGAGGGCGACGGGCTCGACCTGGCGAGAGCAATTCAATCGCAAGGCGCACCCGCGGTCGTGTTTGTCACCGCCTACGACGAGTACGCGCTGAAGGCGTTTGAAGTGCACGCCCTCGACTACCTGCTCAAGCCGTTCAGCGCCGAACGCTTCCGCTCGGCGCTGGGACACGCGCGCGAGCACGTCTCTCATCGACGGCAGCAGGCGGAACGAGGCGCCGGCGCCACGCCAACGGCCAAGGACGCCGGCATGCGGCGCCACCGCCTGATGATCAAGTCTGGCGGACGCATTCACTTCGTCCGCATGGGCGACATCGACTGGTGCGAAGCGTCGGGAAACTACGTCCGTGTCCACGTCGGTGCGCAGGAGCATCTGGTCCGCGACACGATGGCGCATCTCGAGTCGGAACTCGATCCGCAGCAGTTCGTGCGCATCCACCGATCGACGATCGTCAACGTCGACCGCATCCAGGAGATGCAGTCATCGTTCAACGGCGAGTACGTCGTGCTGCTGCGAACCGGCATGCGCCTCACGCTCAGCCGCGGCTACCGCGACGCCATTCAGAGCCGGCTCGGCAAACCAATCTGAGGGTAGTATTCGCGGCATGCGACCCGCGACCGCCCTCGCCGTCCTGTCGTTCATCCTCGCCGCCCTGGTCAGCCGCCCGGGCGCCCAGCCCCGCGCGCCACTGGCACCGCCGACGTTTCATCACCTGCATCTGAATTCGATCAACCCCGAAGCCGCGATCGATTTCTACACGCGGCAGTTCGCATCGACCGCGAAAGCGACGTTCGCCGGCCAGGCGGCGCTGCGTGCCGCGACCAACGTCTGGGTGTTGTTCAACAAGGTCGCGACGCCACCGGCCACCGACCCACAGACGGCGTTCTGGCACTTTGGCTGGCACGTCACCGACGTCCACAAGAGTCTCGAGCTGTTCAAGCAACACGCGATCACGCTGCTGCCGCTGTACACCGAAGAGGCCGGCGGCACCGTGTTCGCGAGCAGCGATACCTGGCCCGGATCGGGCGGACTCGGCCTCACGAAGGAAGGCATCGCCGAGGCAAAGGCCACGGCGACGCAACCGGCGGGCGGCGCCGGCTTCGCGTATCTGCAGGGACCCGACGACGCCATCGTCGAGTATCAGGGCGATATGGCGAACGAACGCTTCAATCACATTCACATGTTCCAGGAGCAACCGTACTGCGCGCAGCTCTGGTATCAGCAACACCTGAATGCCGCGGCGCCAGCGCCGCGAGGCGGGCAGCCGCCGAGAACCGACGCCAACTGCCGCGTCGACCGCAGTCCCGCCAAGACATGGCCGGCGCTCACGGCTGATGGCATGTTTCGCACGCCGTCGTTGAACAGCACGGCGTTCAGTGATGTGTCGCTCTACATGTACATGAATCAGAGCGATCGACCGCTGGCCGCTACGCGCGGACACCTGATCGATCACTTCGGTCTGCGTGTAGCCGACCTCGACGCCTGGATCAGCAAGCTGCGGGAGGAGAACGTCGCGTTCCTCGAGCCCGCCTATCTCGTCGGTGCGAATCGAGCGGTGATGATTGAGGGGCCGAGTCGCGAAGCGATCGAGATCATCGAGATCAAGTAGATCTGCCCCCGACGGAAGTGGGCTCCCGGCTCCATCCCACCTGACGGAATTCGTCACCCGTGTCTCAGATCGGAGCACACCCGCCCTCGTCTCTGCACTGCCGTGCGCGCTCCGCGCAGGTCCGGGAGTTGCACACGACGTCTCGACCCGATGGATTTCCACAGCCTGGCCACCGCCGAACTGAGCGCGCTCGCGCAGCGGCTGTCCGAGGCCGCATGTGCCGAGATCGAGGCCGCCACCTCGCGAGCCACTGAGTCGGCCACGCTGGCCGCGCGGGCACAGGCCGACCGAGCGCTGGCCGACGCGCGACTGGAGATGGAGCTGGCGCTCGCTCGCGTGCGGGAAGAGGCTGACTCCCAGATCGCTCAGGCGGTTGCTGAGGCTCAGGCTGCTGTCGCACAGCAACGGAGCCGCGACGATGGGGTGCTGGACCAGATTCGTGAGGAAGCGGCCGCCGAACTGGCCGCGGCCAGAGCCATCGCCGACGCCGAGATCGCGAGCGTCAGGCACCGGGCCGAGACGGACGCCACAGCGGCTCATGCCGCAGCAGAGGCGGAGATCGGTGCGCTGCGGGCAGCTGCCGACGCCGCGGCACGATCCAACGTCGCGTTCGGCAGCATGATCGACAAACTGCGCGACGACCGCACGCAGCTTGCCGCCGACAACGAGCGCCTCGCCGCTGAGAACGCTGCCCTCACCTACGAGCGCGCGGATCTACTCGAGCGGACGCAGTCCGCGAATCGCGGCGCCTTCGTGGCGCACCTCGGCGAGACCTTCGCCGCATCGGCCGCCGCCACCACCGTCGAGGGGGTCGTGGCCGCGACCGCCAGGGGACTCGCCGGAGACTTCGCGCGCATTGCCGTATTCACGGTGCGAGACCGCGCATTGGTCGCCTCGTTTCAGCACGGCTTCGACGCCAGCGTCGGTGTGGACAAGGTGGTCGTTCCGCTGGACGTCGAATCGTTCCTGAGTGCCGCGGCGAGAGGACGCGGCGTCAGTGCGAAGGTCGGTTACGACGTCGTCGCGCCATTTGGTGGCGGACCGTCGGTGGTCATGACGTCACCCATCGTGATCGGCAACGACACCCTCGCCCTGATCTACGCGGACGACTTCGGACGTCCGATCGGGAGTGACGGCGTCAACGAACGGATCGCCATTGCCGAACTGCTGCGCGCCCATGCGGTGCTGCGTCTCGAGCGGTTGACCATCGCACTGAGAGCGACGGCGGAACTGCGAGCCTACGCGCAGATGCTGATCGACGAAGTCGAGTACGTCTACGACAGCGACACCGGCGCCAGGACATCAGACGCTGAGCGGCTCGAGCGACTGAGCGAAAACCTTCGCTGCGCGAGACAGATCTATCAACAGCGTGCGACGGCCGATGGCCCTGCTGCCACGTCGCTGCTCGAGGAGGTGATTCAGCGCACCGTGGAGCGCAAGGCTGCTCAGCCGTTCGGGCGCGACCTCGGGCATGCGATGTCAGGAGCGGACGAACGCGGATTCCGAACCGCTTACGCGTCCTAAGTGAGCCGCGCCAACGACGACGCCCTCCACCTACACCTTCCGATACAGCACCAGTTTGTCGGGATCCGGAATTCTGCATCCTGAGACAATCTGCGACACGTTCCGCCTCAAGAAGCCACACGATACCCGCCTCGAAGGAAAGCCGCGCGTGATAACTTCCGCGCCGACCTATCAGAGCTCCGCTTCGCGAGGAAAAAAAGATGACCGTCCGATCCCGGCTTCTGGCATTACTTCTGGTTCTATCGTCTCTGTTTCTCGCGTCATCGACATACGCCCAAAGCGCCATCACCGGTATCGTGAAAGACACCTCGGGCGCAGTGCTGCCCGGCGTGACGGTTGAGGCGTCGAGCGACGTGCTGATCGAAAAGACGCGGTCGGTCATCACCGACGGACAAGGGGCCTACCGCATCGTCGACTTGCGTCCCGGTGTCTACACCGTCACCTTCTCGTTGCCGGGATTTCAGACGCTGAAGCGCGACGCGCTCGAGCTGCCATCGAACTTCACGTCCACGGTCAACGCTGACCTCCGCGTCGGATCCCTTGAAGAATCGGTCATCGTGTCCGGTGCCTCGCCCGTGGTCGACGTCAACACGAACCAGAAGGCGCAAGTGCTCCCGCGCGATGTGCTCGACGCGGTGCCAAGCGCACGAACGATTCAGAGCCTCGGTCAGCTGGTGGTCGGCGTGCAGTTGAGCTCGCCGGACGTCGGCGGTTCGCGCGCCATGCAGCAGACGTACTTTGCCGTCCACGGTGTCGGCGCGTCCGGAACGATGGTGATGGTCGACGGCCTGATCACCAACGGGACCATGGGTGACGGCGCAGTGCAGGCGTATCACAACGAAGCGATGATCCAGGAAGCGGTGTACCAGACCGCTGGCGGTTCCGCCGAAACGATCACGGGCGGCCTGAACATGAACCTCGTGCCGAAGGACGGCGGCAACCGCTTCACCGGCGGCGCGCGTTACGCAAAGTCGCCCAGCGCCTGGCAGGGGAACAATCTCTCGAGCAAGCTCACCAGCCTCGGCGTCACCGGCGTCGATCGCATCTCGAACTTCTTCGAATGGAACGTCGAGCAGGGCGGTCCGATTGTGCGCGACAAGTTGTGGTTCTACGGCGCGTTCCGCAAGGCGCGCTACGACAAGCCAATCGCCAACACGTTTGTGACGCCGACCAACGTGCCGTTTCCTCAGGCGTACGCGGCCTGCGCGGCCAATCCGGGTTCGTGCGAGCAGGGTATCTCTGACGAGAAGATGGACAACCCGATTGCCCGCCTCACCTGGCAGATGTCGCCGAAGAACAAGCTGGCGGCGTTCAACGACCGGGCCATGCGCCTGCGCGGCCATGCCATGGGCGCGTTCACCGACCCGAGCACGGCGTCAGTGAAGTGGAACACCCCGACCTTTGCCACCGGTTCGGTGAAGTGGACGTCGACGGTGACCGCGCGACTGCTCCTCGAGACCGGCGTCTCGTTCAACCGGGAGCGCTACGACAACCTGTATCAGGACGGTATCTTCGCCGAACGCGGTACACCGGAGTGGTTCCAGCGCGTTCGCCGCAGCGACAACAGCACCAGCCTGCTGTGGGGCGCACCGAGCGCGCAGCTCGGGAACTACCCTGACCGCTACAACACGTCAGCGGCACTGTCGTACGTCACCGGTTCGCACAGCATGAAGGTCGGTTTCCAGGATTCGTTCGGCCCCTATCGCCGCTATAACAACGCCAACGGCGACCTGTATCAGGTCTACAACAACGGGACCGCCGTCAACGTCAACGTGCTGAACACGCCGCTCGACGTGGCCGAATACCTCGACGCCAACCTCGGTCTCTATGCCCAGGATCAGTGGCGCCTCGATAAACTGACCTTCAACTACGGTGTGCGTTTCGACTACGTGAAGCAGCACATCCAGGGACAGCCGGCCCAGAACGGCCGATTCGCGTCGTCGCTCCCCTACAGCGACATCACGATGCCGACGTGGTCGAACTGGTCACCGCGCACGTCGGTCGTCTACGACGTGTTCGGCACCGGGAAGACCGCCATTCGGGCCGGCTTCAACAAGTTCGTTACCGCCGCGACCACCGGCTTCGCGCAGCTCTACAACCCCACCGCGCTCACGTCGCAGACGCTGGTCTGGACCGATGCCAACGGCGACGACATCGCCCAGGGGAACCGTGGCTGCACGTTCGGCACGGCGGGCTGCGAGATCAACTTTGCCAATTTGCCCGCCAACTTCGGCGTCCGCTCGCTGGCACGGTTCGACGACAACCTTCAGCGTCCGTATCAGCTCGCCTACAACCTCGGGGCGTCGCACGAAGTGCTGCCCGGGATCGCGGTGACTGCAGAATGGTTCCACAGCCAGTTCCGGCAGATGATCGCTCGTAACAACGTCGCGCTCAGCGCCGCCGATTACACGGCCGTGCCCGTCTACAATCCGGCCACTGGCGGCACCACCACCGCCTACAACCTCAGCGCGGCAAAAGCGAGCGCGGTCGACAATCTCGATTCGAATGATCCGAATCTGAAGCGGCACTACAACGGCTTCGAGCTGAACTTCAACGCTCGTATCGCCGGCGGTGGTCGCATCTTCGGCGGGGGCAATATCGATCAGACGATTTCGAACAGCTGCAGCGCCGCGGCGAACAACCCGAACTTCCTGTTGTTCTGCGATCAGAGCCAGACCGGTGTGCCGTGGCAGAAGAACTTCAAACTGGCCGCCACGTTTCCACTGCCGTGGTACGGCCTTGCCGTCAGCGGCTCCTACCAGGGTCTGGCCGGCTCATTCCTCGGCAGCGACCCGTTGCCCTACGGCGTGTTCACGGCCGGTACCGGCTTCACGCAGCCCAACGGCGAATCCACCTACCTGCTCGTCACGCCGACCACCAACTGGTCGGCCGCCACGTGCAACGACCCGGCGAAGTGCACCGTCGGCACACGGGTGGTGCCAGGCTTGACGCAGGCGCAGCTCCGCATTCAGTTGACACCGGCCCAGACCGAGCGAGCGCCGCGCCTCAACCAGTTCGACTTCGCCTTGAGCAAGAGCGTGACTGTACAGAGCTTCAAGGCCACGCCTAAGTTGGACATCTTCAACTTGCTGAACTCCGACGCCTACACCGGCGTCGCCAGCATGCAGTTCGGTGCCGCCACCTACACCCGTCCCTCAACGATTCTGCAGGGACGTATTGTGCGTATCGGCGTCGATGTGAAGTG
Organism: uncultured Acidobacteriota bacterium; assembly: GCA_902826465.1. GTDB lineage: Bacteria > Acidobacteriota > Vicinamibacteria > Vicinamibacterales > CAVVIG01 > CADEEX01. The sequence continues at coordinate 5,768 of CADEEX010000081.1, read as the reverse complement.
GTAGGAACGTAAGGGTTCCAGGTTCCAGGTTCCAGGGTTCCAGGTTCCAGGGTTCCACGGTTCCGGGTTCGCAAAGAGCCTTGAGCCGTGGGCCCTGAGCCGTCTACGATGCGGTGTGTCCAACGTCCGCATCTCGATTCAGCGACTCACCTCCCTCGCCGTGCTCCCCCAATACGCCACCGACGGTGCGGCAGGCATGGACCTGGTCGCGGCGCTCGATGCGCCGTGCGCCATCGCACCGGGTCACCTTGCGCTGATTCCTTGCGGGATTGCCATTGCCCTGCCTCCCGGGTTCGAGGCCCAGGTGCGGCCGCGCTCAGGGCTCGCCGCCAGGCACGGCGTCACGGTGCTCAATAGTCCGGGCACCATTGACGGCGACTATCGGGGAGAAGTAAAGGTCATCCTGATCAATCACGGCGCCGCACCGTTTGTCGTCGACCCGGCGATGCGCATCGCGCAGCTGGTCGTCGCGCCGGTGTCGCGCGTGGAGTGGTCGGACACGGACGCGCTGTCAGAAACGCGACGCGCCGACGGCGGCTTCGGCCACACTGGCCAGTAGATCCTGGCCTCCACCCTCTGACCTCATCTCTTCACCGCTTCCACCTGAAGGCGCACATAGTCAGCCGTCCACCGGCCCGAGCGATCGCAGAGCGATGGCCTGAGCAGATCGACAATTTCGCCGATGATCTGCGTCTGGAGCGCTGGCGGATGCGACGACAGCATCGGCCCGCGAAACGTCTCGAGCCAGCCCTCCATGCCGGTCGGCAGCGGCGTCGGACGCGCGAACGAGTTGATGAACGTCACCTCGAACCCGTTTGCCTCGAGAATCGCGCGGTACTCGTCGGACGACGGATAGAACCAGAGCGCCGGCACGGTCAGGCCGTGATGCTGCAGGACGGCCCTGAACGCCGTGGCGATGGCGGCGACGTTTGTGTGTCCGCCGAACTCGGCAACAAACCGACCGCCAGGAACGAGCGCCCGCCAGATCCCGCGGGCCACCGTCGCTGCCTCAGGGATCCAATGCAGTACGGCGTTCGAGAACACCGCGTCAAACCTGTTCTCGAACGTCAGCGCCCGCGCATCCATCACGTCGGCGTCCAGACCGCGCGCCGTGGCGGCAGCCACCATGGCCTCCGACGCGTCCACCGCGAGGACGCTGGCGCCAGACGCGACGATCGAAGTGGTGAGCGCTCCGTCGCCACATCCCAGGTCGAGGATCCGCTGCCCGGCACGCGGTGCCAGGCGGTCGAGAATCGATTGCCCCAGGGCAGGAACGAACGCCGCATTGGCGGCATAGGTGGCCGGCGACCATGTCTGCGTCACAGGTTGATGGTGCCGCCGGCCAGATGGGGAGTCAAATTGATGTAGCGATGTGGTGATGTCGGGCCGTCACCCTCAGCGGCGCAACACGAAGCCCGTGAGCACGCTGACTCGGGCACCGTATCGTGACGGCACGACCGCGAAGTTCATCGGGACGTTGACGACGCCCGCACGAAACGTGACACCCGCGGCAAGCGCCAGCCCGACGCCTCCAGGGCTGATGTTGGGACCAATGCCAAACTCTGCGCCTTCCTTCGTACGCATGCCCACCAGCCAGCTGAGACTCGGAATGGCCACACCCTGATCCAGCCCGCCCACGAGCGCCACCCACTCGTTGAGGACCGTGGGGCCGTCATGCTTGCTGTACATCGCCCGTTCGAACTGCCAGCCGAACTGCGAGATCGTGGGCGCGACCGTCTGACCGCGCTCCTGCAGCTTCTCGACGATATGGTCGTTCAGCAGCGTGATGCCGAAGCGCGGACCGGCAAGGCTGACACTGCGCGCGTAGGGTGGAATACCGGGACTGGGTTGACCGACGGGTGTCTGTGCGAAGGCGGGAGTGGCGGCGAACAGGAACAGAACCATCGACACGTGCTTCATACGTAACCTCCACAGGTAACGTAGGCGTCGGCTGCCGCGAAGTCCTGTCTGCGGCGCTGAAAAATTCTGAATTCTCAGGCGGCGCGGTTACGAAGCCTGGCCAGCACCGTGGCCCATTCGACAGGGTGTGTCTCGACGTGAAGCATCGGTTCGACCGGAATCAGCCACCCGGCGCTCCCGGAAGGCATGTCCGACAGTGTGCGTTCAAGGATCGCCGCCGCGCGAGCGGCACCGTCTGTTCCGTTCGTCATCGCCACAAGAACAGCGGTGGCCAATGCCCGCTCGAACGACGACGAGGACACTGACGCGCCAGGTTCAGGCACGGCGACTTGACGCCCGACAGTCACGGCCTGAGCGACCCTGGCGCACAAATGGCCCGGCATGCGCGCGAGCGATTCACCGAAGGCACGACCCGCGGCCTCGTGATCGCCCTGGCGCCACGCCAGCGCGCCGAGCGCGTACCAGGTATTGGCGCAGCACTCGCGTGCGTACAGGTGTCCGCTCGTTTCCTGCGACAACTCGCGCTCGAAATGCCCCCGCGCCGTGTCCGGTTCTTCCTGCGAGAGTGCCACCAGACCGCGGAGCCAGTGCAGTGCGACACCACTGAAGCGCGGCGACGGCGTCGCCTCCTGCGCGGCAATGCCCGATTCGAGTTCACGTCGGGCGTCACCAAACGCCTGCCGGGCCACGTGCACGGTCGCCGCCAACCAGTGCGCCATCGGAAATCCCGGCAACAGCGACAGCGTACGCCTCGCTTCGCGCAGCCGCTCTTCGCCCCAGCTCGTATAGCCAAGCCGGAGATGATGCCGCCAGTTATCGGGTTCAAGTGCCACCGCCCGGCGCGAGGCGGCCAGCGCATCGTCGTGCCGCCCGGTGCGTTCGAGCACGAAGCCCAGCATCGCCCACGCTTCGCCGTATTGCGCATCGAGGCGACAGGCTTCCCGCGCGTGCTCGAGGGCCAGGGCCAACGCCGCCACATCGAGCGTCGCCTCACTCCGCGTCATGTCGAACTGCATCGCGCACGCATTGGCCAGGCCGACGTGTGCGGACGCCTGCCCTGGCACCTGCGCGAGTACCGTTTCGAACACCCGGCGCGCATGCACGATCTGATCGCGCTCGAGCGTTTCGAGCGCCGCGCGCCCCTCGAGCCAGGCGCGGTGTGGCGCCATGAGCGCGTCAATGCCTTCGTCCGACTCACGGCGGTCGAGGCGTGTCACCTCTGCGATGAATCGGTAACCGCGCCGGGCCTGGGTTTCGATGCAGGACGAGGAGAGCGTCCGCCGCAGGTTCGAGATCGCCTGCTCGAGACTGTTGTCAGTCGCCGCCACATCGGGCCAGACCGCCTCGATCAGCGCGTCCTTGGACAGCACCTGGCCGGCATGCGTCACGAGGTACTGCAGCAGGTCGAACTGCCGGCTGGTGATCGACACGCTGGCGCCGTCGCGCGTCAGCTGCTTGCGTTGCGTATCAAGCGTGAACGGCCCGAACGTGAAGACCTCGCCCGAAGCCACGCCGCGGCTACTCTGGCTTGGCGTACGGTTGGCGGAGCTCGACCGGCGCCTTGCTGCCGCGCACCTGCAGGTTGATCATCTCGACGAACACCGAGAAGCCCATCGCGAAGTAGATGTAGCCTTTCGGCACGTGCATGCCCAGGCCATCGCCCACAAGCGAAATACCGATCAGCAGCAGGAACGAGAGAGCCAGCACCTTGATGGTGGGATGGCGGCTGACGAACTCGCTGATCGGTTCTGCCGAAAACAGCATGATCCCGACCGACAGCACCACCGCGGCGACCATGATCGAGACGTCTTCCGCCATGCCAACGGCGGTGATGACCGAGTCGAGTGAAAAGACGATGTCGAGGAGCATGATCTGGATGATCACGGCGCCGAAGGACGGGTGTCCTTTCGGCGACGCATGATCGTGCTCGCCTTCCAGCCGTTCGTGAATCTCGAGCGTCGCCTTGGCGATCAGAAACAGGCCGCCACCAATGAGGATCATGTCGCGGCCGGAGATTTCGTAACCGAACGCCGTAAACAGCGGCGCCGTCAGCCTGACGATCCACGCAATCGACATCAGCAGCGCGATGCGCATCAGCATCGCTGCCAGCAGACCCGTACGCCGAGCCCGCTTCTGCTGGTCACGTCGTAACTTGCCCGACAGAATCGAGATGAAGATGACGTTGTCAACGCCGAGAATGATCTCGAGAAAGGTCAGGGTGACGAGGGCGAGGAGGCCGGCCGACGTGAAGAACGCGTCCACTCGTAAACTTTAGCACGTCAACCTTTTGCCCTGTTTCGGCCGTCTGAATGCCGGCGAGGAGCTGCCATGAACGACCTGACCGTGGCTGTACGCCAGTTGACGAATCGTCCAGGACTGTCGGCGCTGATGATCGCCACGCTGGCCATCGGCATCGGCGCCAACACCGCCATCTACAGCGTCCTCGACGCCGTGCTGCTGCGACCGGCACCCTTCGCCGCCGTTGAGCGGCTCGTGATGCTCTGGGAAACAGACCGGGCAACCGGCACACGCCGGGAGCCGGCGTCGGTGCCAGATTTCCTGGACTATCGCGCCGCCGCACGCACCGTGCAGGTGTCGGCGATGGCCGGCGGCGAAGCCAACTTCGTGCCGGCGGAAGGCGACCCCGAACGGCTGGTGACATTGCAGGTGTCGCACGACCTGTTGCCGATGCTCGGCGTCGTGCCACTGGCCGGCCGGTCGTTCACCGAGGTCGACGACCGCGCCGGCGCCCTCCCCGTCGTCATCGTCAGCCGATCGCTGGCGCGGCGGCTGTTCAATGAACCCACACGCGCCATCGGACACACCATCAACCTCGACGACCGGCTTCACACCATCGTTGGCGTCGTTGCCGAATCGACCGACTTCGGTGTGCTGCAGGTACTGTCGGCGGCAGCGTATGCCCGTTCGTTCGCCGATCGTGGTCAGGCCGCGCGCATCGACGTCTGGGCTCCGATGGTGCCTGACCCTGTACGGCTGCCCCGTGAAACGCATCCGATCTTCATGCTCGGACGCCTGGCCCCAGGCGCCACACCGGATGCCGTGCAGGCCGAACTCACCGCGATGGCGACGCAACTCGAAGCGACCTACCCGGTGAATCGCGCGCGCGGCGTCTACGTCGAACCGCTCACCGACGTGATCTTTGCGCCGGTCCGACCCGTGCTCTACCTGCTCCTCGGCGCGGTGGCGATGGTGCTGCTGATCGCGTGCGTCAACGTCGCCAACCTGATGCTGGCACGAGGCGCGGCGCGACGACAGGAGATCGCCGTGCGGCGAGCGGTCGGCGCAGACGCCTGGCGGCTCCTGCGGCAGTTCCTGACTGAATCCACCGTATTCTCGGCTCTCGCCGCGCTGGCCGGCCTCGCACTCGCCTTCCTCTCGCTACAGGCGCTCCTCGCGCGCGCCCCGGGCGACATCCCGCGTCTGTCGCTCGTCACGCTCGACGGCGGCGTCCTTGGAGCGGCGCTTGTCGTGGCATCGGCGGTCGCCATCACGTTCGGCATCGTCCCGACGCTGCAGGCCCGCCGCGTCGATCTCGCCGCGGCGCTGCGGGACGATGGTGGCGGGCGTGGGAGCGTGGGCCGCACTGGTACGAGGTTGCGACGGGCGCTGGTGGTCATTGAGCTCGCGGCGGCTGTCATGCTCCTGACCGGATCGGGGCTGCTGATCCGCAGCGTCTGGAAGCTGCAGCACGTCGAGACCGGATTCCGTGCCGCGGGCGTGCTGAAGTCGGAGTATCAGTTGCCGCCGTCGCGCTATCCCATCACGATGCAGACCTTTCCGAACTTTCCTGAACAGTTCGCGTTTGCGCACGCGCTGCTCGAGCAGGC
>CADEEX010000080.1 GCA_902826465.1 uncultured Acidobacteriota bacterium | reverse complement strand
AAGGGATCTCCGCCTTCGTCGTCGAACACGGCACACCGGGAATGACACCCGGAAAAAAAGAAGACAAGCTCGGTATGCGGGCCAGCGACACCAGCGAACTTCTCTTCGATGGATGCCGCGTGCCCGCCGATCATCTGGTCGGAGCGCTGGGGCACGGATTCGTTGATGCCATGCAGGTGCTCGATGCCGGCCGCATCGGCATTGCCGCGTTGTCCGTGGGGCTGGCTCAGGGCGCGTACGACGCAGCCTTGCGCTATGCCAAGGAACGGCGCGCGTTCGGGAAGACCATCAGCGATTTCCAGGCGATCCAATGGAAACTCGCTGACAACGCGACCCGGATTGAAGCGGCGCGTCTGTTGACCTATCGGGCGGCGTTCCTCAAGGACCGAGGGGAACGGACAACGCTCGCCTCGTCGATGGCCAAGCTCTACGCCAGCGAGATCGCCGTCAAGGCCGCGGACGACTGCGTACAGATTCACGGCGGTTACGGGTTCGTGAAGGACTATCCCGCCGAGAAGTACTTCCGGGACGTCAAGCTGACGACGATTGGAGAAGGCACGAGTGAGATTCAGCGCCTCGTGATTGCCAGGCAGTTGTTGTCCCGATGACGCTCCCCCTGGCGGCGCGGGTGCTCACCGGCGATCCGCGTGCGGTGGCGAGGGCCATCACGCTTATCGAAAACGAAGACACCGACGCCGCCGCGCTCATCGGCGCCCTCTTTCCGCACACAGGCCGCGCTTACGTCATTGGTGTCACCGGACCGCCTGGCGCAGGCAAGAGCACCCTCGTTGATCGTCTCATCGAGCAGGCGCGCGCTGCCGGCCAGACGGTCGGTGTCATTGCGGTCGATCCGACCAGTCCGTTTACCGGGGGTGCCGTCCTCGGCGATCGCGTGCGGATGCAGCAGCACGCGACGGACGCAGGGGTCTTCGTGCGCAGCATGGCGACTCGTGGACACCTTGGCGGTCTGGCCCGTGCGACGTCGGACGTGGCGCTCGTGCTCGATGCCGCCGGCAAGGATGTCGTCATCATCGAAACCGTCGGGGTCGGGCAGGACGAAGTGGAGATCATCCGCACCGCCGATGTGTCGCTCGTCACGCTGGTGCCTGGAACCGGCGACGATGTGCAGGCGATCAAGGCCGGCATCATGGAGATTGCCGACGTGTTCGTCGTCAACAAGGCCGACCGGGAAGGCGCCGATCGCTTGGTGTCGTCCATCGAGTCGAATCTGGCCCTGCATACCTACGGCGCCGACGAATGGCGTCCGCCGATCGTCAAGACCGTCGCGATCGACGGCACCGGCCTGCCGGCACTCGGCCAGGTCATCGAACGGTTTCGTGCGCACGGCGCCGCGCGCCATTTCGACCGTCGTCGTGCCCGCGGCGAGTCTCGCCTGCGGGAACTGGTCGCGCATCGCTTCATGACGCGGTTGGAGCAGCAGGTGCTGGCCGAGGGGGAACTGGCGTCGTGGGTCGAGAGGATTGCGACGCGCGAGGTCGATCCGTACACGGCCGCAGAGGCCTTGCTGGCTCGGGCGCTCGAACGCCGGTAAGGTGAGGCCCGGGTCACGCGCTGGCGGGCGTTTCGCCGTAGAATCGTGGGTAATCCTCTGCGTGCGGAAGCGTCTCCATTCATGAAGGCCGTCCTCGACCATGTAGGCATCGCCGTGTCCGATCTGCCGGCCGCGCTCGCGTTCTATCGCGACGCCCTCGGCCTTCATGTCGAACCTCCTGAGGACGTCGAGACTCAGCACGTGCGCGCCCATTTCATCCCCGTGGGCGGATCGACGCTCGAACTGCTCGAGGCGACGGCGCCGGCCTCAGCGATTGCCCGGTTTGTCGAGAAGCGGGGACCGGGCCTCCATCACATCACGCTCAGCGTCGAGAACATTGACGCGGCCATCGCCCACCTGAAGACGCGTGGGGTCCGACTGATCGATCAAGAGCCCAGGCCGGGCGCCGAAGGCGCAAGGGTCGCGTTCATACATCCGGCAGCGGCACACGGAGTTCTCGTGGAGTTGAAGCAGCCGGCGCGCCGGAGTGCGTCTGCCCCTTCGTGGCCGACTGCGGAGTCGTTGCGGGTGCAACGACACACCATCGGTGACCTGGAGGTCACGTCGCTGTACGACGGCTACTTCAGGCTGGATGGCGGCGCGATGTTCGGGATCGTGCCGCGCGCGCTGTGGCAGAAGAAGGTGGCAGCCGACGAACGCCATCGTGTCCTGCTGGCGATGCGGCCGCTGCTCATCAGAGGCGAGAAGACGGTGCTGGTCGACGCGGGGCTCGGCGACAAGGACAGCGAGAAGTTTCGCGACATCTATGGCGTCGATCGCGCCCGGCATCTCGACGACGCTCTCGCCGACGCTGGCGTCGCCGCTGATGACATCGACGTTGTCGTGGCAACACACCTGCATTTCGATCATGCCGGTGGCTTCACGGTTCGCACGCCTGGTGGACGCATCGTGCCGCGCTTTCCCCGGGCACGCTACACCATCGTCAAGGGGGAATGGGAGGCCGCGACGCGACCGACCGAGCGCACTCGCGCCAGCTACATCCCCGAAAATTTCGTGCCGCTCCTCGATGCCGGCGTGATCGACTTCGTCTCAGGGGACGAGGCGGTGATGCCGGGTGTTCGGCTGCAGCGGAGCGGCGGCCACACGATGTACCACGCGATGGTGTGGCTCGAGTCTGGTGCCGCACGAGCGGTCTATCCCGCCGACATCGTGCCGACGACGGCACATCTGCCGAACGCCTGGGCGCTTGGCTTCGACTTGTACCCGGCCGATTCCGTGACCGCAAAGGCCGCCCTCTCTGCCGACCTTCTGACGACCAATACGCTGACCTTCTTTGCCCACGATCCCGTGCATGCGGCCGGCCATCTGGTCGAGCACCACGGTGTCCGTTCCCTGCGACCTCCATCATGAACAACCCGACGATTGGCATCATTGGCGGCAGCGGCCTGTACGACATGGCCGAACTGACCGATCGCGAAGAGCGCACGATTCCCACGCCGTTTGGCGATCCCTCCGGTCCCTATATCCTGGCGTCACTGCGCGGCACGCGCGTCGCATTTCTGGCGAGGCACGGCGCCGGGCATCGCCTGCTCCCATCCGAGCTGAACTTCAGGGCCAATATCTATGGCTTCAAGGTCCTCGGTGTCGAGCGCATCCTATCGGCGAGTGCCGTCGGCAGCTTGCGCGAAGAGTACAAGCCGCTCGATATCGTCGTGCCCGATCAGTTCTTCGATCGCACCAAGGGACGGATCAGCACGTTTTTCGGCAAGGGCATCGTCGCGCACGTCGCGTTCGCGCATCCGATTTGCCGCGATCTTGCCAGTGTGGCCGCCGACTCCGTTGCCGCGGTCGGCGCGACGGTTCACCGTGGTGGCACCTATGTGAACATGGAAGGGCCACAGTTCTCGACGCTCTCAGAGTCGCGGTTGTATCGATCCTGGGGCATGGACATCATCGGCATGACCAACCTGCAGGAAGCGAAGCTCGCCCGTGAGGCAGAGATCTGCTACACCACACTGGCGCTGGTCACCGACTACGACTGCTGGCATCCGGATCACGACTCGGTCACGATCGACCTGATTCTCGCCAACCTGCACCAGAACGCGGCGACGGCGCAGAAGACGATTGCCGAGGCGGTCTCGCGACTGAGCGGCCGGCGCACCTGCGCCTGCAAGGACGCCCTGGCCACCGCCATCGTGACGCGGCCAGAGCACGTGCCGGCGCAGACGAAGAAGGATCTGGCGCCCATTATCGGGCGTTACCTCCACGGCTAGCGCCAGTTCTGACTTCACAACCAGCATCCAGAGTCCAGCATCCAGAATCATGAAAATCGTCGTCACCGGTTCAATCGCCTACGACTACCTGATGTCGTTTCCCGGCAAGTTCACCGAGCACCTGTTGCCGGAGCACCTCCAGCGGATCAGCCTCAGCTTTCTTGTCGACAGCATGGACAAGCGACGTGGCGGCTGCGCGCCCAACATCGCCTACACGCTGGCGCTGCTCGGAGAGCATCCGTACCTCATGGGCACCGCGGGCGAAGATTTCGGTGACTATCGGGCGTGGCTCAAGGCCGCTGGCGTGGATACGTCACACGTGAAGCAGGTGCCAGGCAAGTTCACGGCGTCGTTTTTCTGCAGCACTGATCAGGAGAACAACCAGATCGCCTCGTTTTACACCGGCGCAATGGCGCACGCCGCCGAGCTGTCGTTTCGCGACATCCACAGCCCTGAACTCGCAATCATTTCGCCGAACGACCCGCGCGCAATGGTCCAGTACGCCGAAGAGTGCCGCACACTTGGCATTGCCTTCATTTTCGACCCCGGCCAACAGTGCACGAGGATGTCTGGCGACGAGCTTCGTGCCGGCGTCATTGGCGCGATGGTCGTCATCGTGAACGACTACGAGTACGAGCTGCTGAAGCAGAAGACTGGCCTCGATGAGGACGCGATCCTTGCCCAGTGCGATGCGCTCATCGTTACCAAGGGCGAGAACGGTTCGACCATCATCAGGAAGGACGGCAGCCGCGCCGATGTTGCGGCGGTGCCACCGACCCGCGTCGTTGATCCCACGGGCGTCGGTGATGCGTTCCGATCAGGGCTCATGAAGGGCATCGCGCTCGGACTGAGCTACGAGCAGTCGGCGCAGATCGGCAGCGTGGCGGCGACCTACGTGCTGGAACACCTCGGTGGCACGAGCCACGCCTATACCTTCGAGGAGTTCATGCAGCGATTTGAACAGCACTATCCGCCAATCAGACTCAGCATCCGCTGAGCACGGGCCGGCGGTCAGTGGTCGAATCATCAGCGCGACAGCGTTGCAGACGTCGGCGCGGGGGCCGGTGCTCCTGGACCTGCCTGTTGCACCGATTCAAACTCGACCAGCGACAGATCGTAGGCCAGCACCGACGACAGTTCATTCGAGCGGGCCTGGGTCAGGTCGCGCTGGGCCTGGATCACCAGAAAGCTGGTGGACATGCCGACTTCGAACCGTTTCTGTTCGGCGTCGAGACGCTGCTCGGCGAGTTGTCGCGCAACCCTCGTCGTGTCGATACGTTTCGCATTCATCTCTACGCGCCACGCCGCGTCTCGCACCTGTTGAATCACCCGCGCTTCAGAGCCCTTCACACGCTGTTCGGCCTGCACGGCCTCGAGTCGCGTGCGCGCGTAGTTGGCGTCGCTGGCGCTCTGACCCACCGGATACGAAATGCTGACGCCGACGGCCCACGTTGGATAATCGCCTGACAGCAGCTGATTGAGTACCGAGCCGAACGGCGTCGCTGTTCCAGGTCCGACGACCGTGCCGGGAAAACCTCCGGCGCGCAGCACCTGCGTACCGCCCAGTCCGCTGGCCGAGTAGCTGGCGTTGGCACGCACGTCGGGCAGGCGCTGATTTCCAGCCAGCCTGGCCGTGGTCTGCGCCGTTTGGACGTCCTGCCGCGACCGCGTCAAGTCTGTGCGATCGCGCAAGGCGGTCGTCACGGCCGCTTCCACATCGAGTGCGACCATCGTCGTTGGCGGTGCGTCGGCGGGGTCGATGGCGGTCGACCAGACATCGCGCTTCGAGGCGTCGAAGATCAGCAGGCGCAGGCGATCTTCAGCCTGTCGCACCGCCGTTTCCGCGACGATCAGCAGCTCCTGGTTCGACGCGACTTCGGCCTGTGCCGACAGGAGGTCGAGCGGCGGCGATTGGCCCACGTCAACCTTGGCGCGATTGACGCGGGTCAGTTCCTCGGCGAGTCGCACCGAGGAACGTCGTGACTCCACGCTGTTCCGCGCCGAGACCAGGTTCCAGTATGCGGTCTTGACCGCTGCCGTGGTCTGGACAATCTGCTCACGAAGACTGACGTCGGCCGTCGACCGGGCGATCGAGGTGAGCAGCAGCTGCGTGCGATTGTTGTCGAGCCTGAAGTCCCGCAGCAGCGGCTGCGACACGTTGAACGACAGCCCGGACTGCAGAAACGGGTTGTAGCTGTTCAGCACACTGTTGCTGTCGGTGTGTGACGCGCTCCACCCGATGCTGTACGACGTGCCAAACCATGGCAGGTTCTGGTTCAGCCCGACGTTCGACGTCACGAGATCCGTCCGCGTGGGAATCGGGAACAGAAAGCTGGCCGGCGGCTGCAACTGGTTGTTTCGCTGCACGCTAGTGAGAAACGATGGCTTGAACTGCCTGGCCGCTGCCGCCACCCGTGTGTCACCGATCTGCGGGCTCAGTCGTTCTGCCGACAGATCGAGGTTGTTCTCGAGGGCCATCTTCACCGCGTCATCGACGGTGAGGCGTAGCGCCGTGGTCTGCGCGTCCGCCGTGCCTGTGCCCGAAAGCCATCCGATGATGAGCACCGCCGACGTCACGCCAAGAGCCCGCGCCGTGGCCGGGCCAGTGCGCCGGCCGAAGAGTCTGATTCTGGACATCTGATCGAACAGTGAGTAGGCCACCGGCGTCACGAGCAGCGTCAGCACCAGGGCCAGCGACTGTCCGCCAAAGATCACGAAGCCGATCGCGCGGTTCGTGCCGGATCCCACACCGCTCGACACGATGAGCGGAATCATGCCGGCGACGAACGCGAACGTCGTCATCAGAATCGGGCGTAGCCGGTCTCGACTGGCCTGGATGATGGCCGCATCGGTATCCAGCCCGGTCTCCTTTAGGTGGTTGGCGTGGTCGATCTGCAGAATCGAGTTCTTCTTGACGACGCCGAACAGCACCAGCAATCCGAGCGCCGAGAAGATGTTCAAGGACTGCTGGAAAATGATGATCGACAGCAGGGCGAAGGGCAGCGTCAACGGCAGCGACAACAGGATCGTGACCGGATGCAGCCACGACTCGAACTGGGCCGCCAGGATCAGATACATGAACACCAGTGAAAGCACGAAGGCCAGGACGAAGTTCTGGGCCGCGCGTCCCAGCTCCTTTGAACGGCCAGTGAATCCGCCGACGTAGTCGCTGCCCGGCTTCAGGCGGTCGAACTCGGCCTGAATCGCCGACTGGACTTCTGCCTGCGATGCGTTGGGCAGCAGATTGCCGAAGATCGTCACCTGGCGCTGTCTGGCCAGTCTGTTGATACTGGCGGGAGCATCGCCCGACTCGAACCTGGCGACGTTCTCGAGCGGCACGCTGCCAAGCTTCGACGACGGCACCGTCAGGGCCGCGATGGCCTGCTCTGTTGAACGGTTCTCTGCCCGCGCGCGCAAGTGCACTTCATACTGCTCGCCAGCGTCGTTGTAGGTGGTGACCTGGTCGCCGCCGACCAGTAACCGCAGCGCGTCCGCGGCATCGCCGATCTGTACGCCCATGTCCGACGCCTTTGGTCGATCGATCTGGACTGACAGTTCGGGCTTGCCGATGGTCAATGAACTATCGACATCGACCAGCCCAGGCAGCGACTTGGTCTTGGCCAGCAGCTGTTGGCCGATGACTTCGAGCTTCTTCAGGTCGGGACCGTTGATCAAGAACTGAATATCGGCGTTCTGCGAGCCGCCGCCGCCAATGGTGGCGATCGGCTGCACCGACGTGCGCAGGTTCGCCGCCAGTGGCGGCAGGATGTCCGATCGCACGGCGTTCATGATCACGAACTGGTCGCGTGTGCGCTGGTCGATTGAGGTCAGTCGTACGTAGATGGAACTCAGGTTGCGGGTCCGCGACGGATCCGCACCGATGGTCACCAGCGTGTAGCTCACCTCGGGGACGCCGGCACGAATGGCGTTCGCGATCCTGTTCGTGATCACTTCGGTGGCTTCGAGGCTGGTGCCTTCAGGTGCCCGCAGGTTAATCTCGAACTCCGCCTGGTCATCGTTGGGCAGGAAGTTCTTGTTGGCGATGCTGAATAGCGGCACGCTCGACAGCAACACCAGCACGGCGATGCCCGCCACGATGACGCGGTGGCTGATGGACCAGTGGAGGAGTCGCGAATACCACACGTCCAGCCAGTGGAAGATCCTGGAATCTTTGGATGAATGCTTGTCCTTGCCCTGTGGATCGACCTTGAGCCAGCGGGCCGCCATCATCGGCGTCAGCGTGAAGCTGACCACCAGCGAGACGAGGATCGCGAACGCCATCGTCAGGCCGAAACTCTTCATGAACCTTCCGACGATGCCCCCCATGAAGCCGACCGGCACGAAGATCGCGACCAGGGAGAAGGTGGTGGCCATCACCGCCAGGCCGATCTCCTGCGTCGCTTCGACCGCGGCCTGGAACGGCGGCATCCCCTTCTCTTCGATGAACCTGTAGATGTTCTCGAGCACGACGATGGCGTCGTCGATGACGATGCCGACCGCGAGCGTGAGGGCCAGCATGGTCATGGCATTGAGCGTGAAGCCCATGTACCAGACGAGTCCGAACGTGGCGATGATCGAGGTCGGAATGGCCACAGCGGCGATCAGTGTCGAGCGCCAGTTGCCGAGGAAGAAGAACACAACCAGCGCCGCCAGGATCGAGCCGACGATGAGATGCTCCTCAACGCTGTTGATCGAGGCTTCGATGAATTCAGACAGGTCGCGCACGACGCGCGCGTCGTAACCTGGTGGCAACGACGACTTCACCTCGTCGAGGCGCTCCCGCACGTTCTTCACCACTTCGACTGTGTTGGTGCCGGATTGCCGCCTGATGTCGAGCAGCACCGTCGCTTTGCCGTCGACGTTGGCAATAGTCTCCGCTTCGGCTTCTCCATCTTCGACCCTGGCGACGTCGCCAATACGGATTGGATGGCCGTCCTGCTCGCGGACGACGATGTCGTTGAATTCCGCGATGCTGTTGACGCGACCGCGCGTGCGCAGGGTCACCGATACCGCGCCCTGATCGATCCGCCCGCCAGGAACCTCGATGTTCTGTGCCTGCAGGGCGCGTGAGGCGTCGTTGACGGTCAGGTTATAAGAGCGAAGCCGATCGGCGTCGAGCCAGACATTGACCTGGCGCTGGCGCCCGCCGAGGAGCAGCACCTGGCCGACGCCAGTGACACCTTCAAGCCGGCGACGCAGGATCTTGTCGGCGTACTCGGTGACCTCGCGGATCGGCTTGTTGGCGCTGAGCGCGATGCTCAGCACGGGCGCCGCGTCAGGGTCGAACCGCTCGATGCGCGGCTGGTCGATGGTCCGTGGCAACAGCGGCATGGCGGCGTTGACCTTGTCGCGGACTTCCTGGGCCGCCACGTCGGAGTCCTTGTCGAGCTGAAAGCTGACCATCACCATCGAGACGCCCTCTGATGAGGTCGAGCGGAGTTCGTCGATGCCGCTGATGGTGTTGACCGCTTCTTCGATCTTGTCGGTGACTTCCGTTTCGATCTGCTCAGGCGCGGCGCCGGGCTGAATCGTCGTCACGACGACCGTGGGGAAGTCGACCTTCGGAAAGCGATCGACGCCGAGCAGGCTGAAGGAGAACGCGCCGATGACGGTCAGCGTGAGGATCAGAACCGTCGCAAAGACCGGACGGCGTACGGATAGAGCGGCGAGCCATTGCATGATTACGACACCTTTGCGCCGTCGGTCAGCTGCGCCACGTTCTTTGTGGCCACACGCTCACCGACCTTGAGTCCGCTGACAACTTCTACGAGCGAATCGACGCTCTGGCCGACCGTGACCAGTCGTTCTTCGACATGGTCGCCGCTGAGCACATAGACGCGGTGCGTGCCGGCTGACGAGTGCACGGCGGTGCTGGGGACGAGGACGGCGGCCGTACGCTCCCGCTCTTCGATGCGTGCCGTCGCGAACAGTCCCGGCTTCAGGTCGCCGGCGGCGTTCGGGACCACCGCTTCGATGGTGAGTGCGCGCTGATTGGTCTCAAGAGCGGGCGAGACGTAGCGCACCGTGCCGACGAACTCGCGCCCGGGATATGCGTCGACCGTGAACGCGACCGGCACGCCGATCGAGACGGCATGAATGAACTGCTCCGGAATCGTCAGCCGCACGCGCAACGGGTTCACGCGAACCACGACCGCCACCTTCATCCCCTTCGTCACGTAGTCGCCGACGGAGACCAGGCGCTCGGCCACCAGCCCATTGAAAGGAGCGCGGACCGTGGTGTCTGCCAGCGCCTTGTGTGCCTGCGAGACGCGGGCGCGAGCCGCCTGGAGTGCCTGGTACTGCTGGGCCGCGCCGTTCCGGGCTGCCTCGTACAGCTGGCGGGCCGCTTCCATCTGAGTCCGACGCTGGTCGTACTCCGACTGCGAGACCACGCGCTGCTCGAGGAGCGATTTGATACGGTTGAATTCGTTTTCCGCGAGTGCGTACGACGCCTTGGCGTGCTGCACCTCGGGCACCACCGTCGCGTCGAAGGCGCTGGTGGCTGAAAGTCCAAGTCGCGCTTCAATCTGCGCGGCGTTGGCCTCTGCCTCTTTCGACTGGGCGTCGGCATCGGCGTTCGACACCCGAATCAGGGTGCTGCCCTTACTGACCGGGGTCCCTCGTTCGACCGGCGTCGATTCGACGCGCCCGGCCACTTCGGCGGCGACATCGGCCTGCTCTTCGGCAAGCAGGCTGCCGGTGGCGCGGATGAAGCGCGTGATCGACTGCTGCGACGCGGCTGCGGCCTCGATGGCAATCGCCGCTGGCGGCGGTGGTGCGACGCTTGCCGGTGTGCCCGATGCCGAGCTGCATGCGGTGGCGAGCAGAGAGGTTCCAATGAGCGTTAGAGCGGTGAGTGCGAGTGACGGGCGGTTCATGAATGCGGCTCCTCAGAGGTGAGGGAGAGCCCGCTGTGGGTCCCGATGGACTCCTCCAGCAGGCACGGGTCTGAATGAACGTGTGAACGAAGCACGGGGCCGGCCTGGAGCCCGGCAATGATGGTTTCGACGATGTCCTGCGCCAGGTCGTCAGCGTTCTCGCCTGGGCCGAGTCGATCGGATAGGCGCATGACCGCAACCCCAATCAGGCTCGTGGCGACAAGACGGAACGCGAGATGCGGCTGCGTCGCCGGCGGAAAGACGCCGGCGTCGACGCACTGCTGCATCTGATCGACGAGATGGTTCTTGACCTCGCGCGCGAACGCAAAGCGTTCGTACTCCTGGCTGATGCGGGGCACTGAGCGATCAACGAACATCAGCGAGAAGTACTCCGGATGATTCACGCTGAAGCGATAGAAGCCGGTGAAGATGGCGCGGATCCGGTCGAGCGGCGGCAGCACGGCGAGGGCGTCGAGGTCAGCGCGCTCACCGTGCAGGAGCCGGAAGCCTTCTTCCGCCAGCGCGAAGAAGATGTCGTCTTTCGACGGGAAATAGCTGTAGATGGAGGCCGGGCTGTACTCGATCCGCTCAGCAACCTTGCGGATGGAGACGTTGCGGTACCCTTCGCTGACGAAGAGCTCGCGAGCCGCGTCCAGAATGGCGCGATGGACGGCTTCGCGGTCTCGTTCCTGACGTTCCTTGATTCCCATATGCGTGGCGTGACGGTGGGCGTGTCTGGTTTGCACTGAACAGTGTTCAGCAATCTAACAACGTTAGACGTCGCCTTTGGCTGTTTGGTTCATGCGTGATCTAAACCAATGAAATGAATGGCCTTATCTGTTAGACGGACGGATGTCACCTCTTCCCGTCGCCGCTGGTCTCTCTCCTAACGCGTCAGCCCGCACCGACACCCGCAGAGTCGAAGTAAACTAGCGGGCCGTGCCGCCAAAACGCGCTCCCGAGCCTCCGGCCGGTGGATTGATGCTGTTGTGTCTCGCCTCGTGGGCTGTGCCAGGCGCTGGCCATCTCTGGCAGGGCCGACACGCCAAGGGCCTGATCTTCCTGGTGGCGCTGCCGCTGATGTTCGCGATTGGGCTTGGTGTTGAAGGACGGCTGTTTCCGTTCGACTTCTCCGAGCCGCTGGTCGGGATGGCTGCGCTGGCAGACCTCGGGATTGGCATCCCCTATTTCCTGGCTGGCGGGTTTGGACTGGGCGCCGGCGAGGTCAGGGCCGTGACCTACGAGTACGGTAACGCCTTCCTGATCGTCGCGGGACTCCTCAACATGCTCGTCGTGATCGACGCCTACGACATCGCGCTCGGCCGCAAATGATGCACAGCCACCTCGTGCTTCTCGTGCTCTTCGCGTTCTTCGTGTCGCTGGTCTTTGCTCTGTTGGCAAAGGACGCCGTGGCCGAGCAAATGCGGTTGGGCGGACTGATGTTCGCGGGATTCATCGCCGCGGCGATCGTGCTCGGCTGGTTGATGTATCCCTTCCCGTTCTGAATGCCGTCGTGAGCGGGACTGGTGCGCGGTGGCCGTGGGCGCCGGTGGTGGCCTACATGGCGCTCATCTTCGTCCTCTCCTCCATCTCGAACACGCCAGCGTTGCCCGGCGGGAGCGACAAGCAACTGCACGGTCTCCTGTATGCGGGGCTTGCGGCTCTGGTCATGCGCGCGCTGGCAGGCGGGTGGCGCCGGCGCATGACGCTCGGCATGGCGGCCCTGGCCATCGCCCTCGCGGGGTTGTATGGGATCTCCGACGAATACCACCAGTCGTACGTGCCGAATCGCCAGTCGGACGCCCGTGACGTCGTGGCCGATACCGTAGGTGCGGCGGTGGCGGCGGGCGCATGCGTCGGATGGTCGCGCCTGCGGCGCGGGCCGGACGGGTCCTCCCGTCCGGTATAATTCGGGCCGTCATGCCCCTTGACAACTTCGTGATTGAGCGCGCTGTCGCGATCGAGCCGTAACCCTTCATGCACATCATCGACGGCACGACGCCCGCCAGCGGATTGCGACTGGCGCTGGTCGTGTCCAAGTACAACGACTTCGTCACGGACCGGCTGCAAGCGGGCGCCGTTGCCGGGTTGCACCACGCCGGCATTCCTGCCGAGCGCATCGTCGTCGTCCGGGTGCCTGGCGCCTTCGAGATTCCCACCGCCGCGCGGCAGACGGCGCTCAGTGGTCGGTTCGATGCGGTCGTCTGTCTCGGTTGCTTGATCAAAGGCGCCACGCCGCACTTCGACTTCATCGCGGCGGCAGTGGCACACGGACTCGTCAGTGCTGCCGCCGAGACCGGAGTGCCGATGACCTTCGGTGTGTTGACGACCAACTCGGCGGAAGAAGCGCTCGAACGCGCCGTTGACGGTCCGTCGAACAAGGGCTGGGAAGCCGCCATCGCGGCACTCGAGATGGCGACGGTTGCCCGAGCGCTGCATCCGGGCGCGTCCCGATAATGGGGCTCGCGCGAACGGATCCACGGCACAGAGGCAGGGAAGCGGCGCTGCAGGTGCTCTATCTGTGGGAGATTGGCCGGAACGACATCGGCCAGGCGGCTACCGTGTTCTTCGAAGAGCAGTGGCCGCCCGGTGAGCCGCCGCCGGCCGAGGTCAGAGGCTTCGCGACAGAG